>NZ_BCQX01000067.1 GCF_001552295.1 Globicatella sanguinis NBRC 15551
AGATTTGATACTCCTGCTCAGTTACAAGCTTTTGCTGGCCTTGATCCAGCCACTCATCAGTCTGGTAAATTTATCGCTACGGGTGTTTCTATGGTTAAACGTGGCTCTCCTTATCTTAGATGGGCTATCCTTAACGCTTCTAGATTAATAGCTATGAGGGATCCTTGCTTTAAAGATTATTATCAGAGAAAGAGAAAGGATGGTAAACACCACTTCGTTGCTCTTACACACGTTGCTAAAAAGCTAATCAGAGTTATATTTAAATTACTTAAAACAAACACTCAGTTTGTTCCTCAAGCTTAACTTCATTTTTTAAATTGCCTTTTATTAAGGCTTATTTGCCATGCTCATTTTTATTAAATTATCTTTTGCTATCTTTCATAAAATTCTTTTGTTTTCTACTTGACTTTATATAGTTAGTCTTATACTATGTTGTGGTGACTTAAGTATAACAAATCTTCATGTCTTTTTTTAGTGTTGCGTTTCATCTTACAACACACCATAATAATAAACACCATAATGCTTAAAAAAACGACCAACCACTAATTGTTTGTTATTGCCATCAATCATTTATGTTATATTATGTCTAACGACGATGATTAGGAAAAATCAAGTGGAACGGATAGTATGAGTATTGGAGAAGAGGAGGGCTCTGAATGTCTAAAGAATTACACATAGCGATAGTAGATGATGAAAACATTCAACTCGATGCGATGAAGTCACTAATCAATCAAACAATCAAAGAAATGGGTCTACACGCAAAAGTATCCTCCTATTCAAGTGGAGAAGCCTTTCTTTTTGAGTTAGAAGAAAACAAAGATTTAGATATTGTTTTCTTGGACATCGAGATGAAGCAGATTAATGGGTTGGAAGTGGCTAAGAAAATAAGAGAAATAGATCATGAAGTGACGCTTGTCTTTGCGACCGCATTCGCCGAATATGCCGTTCAAGGTTATGAAGTGCAGGCCCTGGATTACCTGCTCAAACCCATTGAAAGAGACAAAATTAAGCAAGTCATCCAAAGACATCTCGATAAAAAACCCTTAGTGAAAGAAACCTTAACACTGGAAGCAGAAGGTGAGATGCATAAACTTCTACTGGATGATATTCTGTACATTGAAGTCATTAAACGTGAATGTGAGATTCATTTAAACAATCAAGTGATAACCGTCACTCGTCCTTTAAAAGAATTGGAGGACAAGCTTAATGCTGACTTTATCCAGACTCACCGAAGTTACTTAGTCAATGTCGCTCACATCCATCGCCTGTTAAAAACAGATGTTGAATTATCCAACGGACAAACTGTCCCCGTTTCTAGGCGTCTCGCCAAAACAGTTCAAGAAAAATTTATTGCCTTTAATAAAGGAGCGGTGTTTTACAATGACTGATTGGATAGGGCTAACCGTCGTACTTATTATCCTTATCAGTGCAGGGATAGTTATAGTTAGGCAAAAAAAGAGCATTGATTTTTATAAAATACAAGAAAAGGAACTCGACCAATACAGCGTAGAAGTCGAAACGATTTATAGACAGATGAGAGGCATCCGTCATGACTATCGCAATCATTTACAAGTGATGCACACCTTAATGAATGACCACCGTCTGGATGAATTGGATGCGTATATTAAACAGCTTACCAATGAATTGAATCAAGTCGATACGATCATTCAAACAGGAAATACGATGATAGATGCCATCGTTAATACAAAGTTGACAGCTGCTAAACATAAAGGCATTTCCCTCTATGCGACAGCCATTGCTCCTAATGAATTGGGTGTAGAGCATGTTGATTTAGCAATTATATTGGGTAACTTGCTGACCAATGCTATAGAAGCGACTGAGAAAGAATCCAGTTCTTCTGATGAACATTTTATTCGTTTGTACATAGCACCAATGAAAAACACATTGTATATTAATGTGACGAACACGATGACAGAGAATCCAAAACCTTCTCTGTTTTCATTAAAAAGTATCAATAGAAGAGGCTATGGCTTGTACCGAATTGATCAGGCAGTGGAGAGATATCAAGGCATGGTCAACCGTAAATGGGAAGATGGCGTGTTTGCGACAGAAGTGACGTTGCCGCTTAAAAACCGTTCGTAACCAAATACTAACCATTCATACACTTCTGAATAGGGAGTGTATTTTTTTTGGTAAGATACGATTGAGGTGATGAAGATGAAAGAAAAAATGAAGTATTCAAAAATTTTATTGAAGGAATTATATGCATTCAAACCGACAGTATTTATAGCCATTCTTTTAGCTACCCTTATTAGCGCGGCCTTACCCTTACTCCAATTGCTTTTATCTGCTTTTGTGATTCAGTGGTTAATGGAAGGGGTAGCGATTAGGGAGTACTTGCTTAGACTACTCGTGTTTATTGTTCTTATTGGAATAGCTCAAATGGGTAACTATTATTTTATGCTTTATCAAGAAGAGAATATGAACCATTTGAGAGATTTTATGAGAAATAAAATTGAAACGAAGTATTTGAAGCTGGATTATCCGCTCATTATAGGAAAAGAAGCGCAAGAAAGATATAACAATGCCAGTGAATTAACCGACAATAATACGACCCTTTTTGGCCGATTGGTAACGGAAATCATTGAATTAATGAGTTCGTTTCTAGGGGTTGTTTTGTATATCAATATATTAAGTCAACTAGAATCTCTGTTTCTTGTTTTAGTAGGTGTCTTTCTGCTTATCGTTGTCTTCTTTAACGTATGGCAAGTGAAGATGGACCGCAAATTATTTCAAGCGAAAGCAGCCAATTCCCAAAAATTACGTTACTTGAGAAAAGTGTACGGGGAATCCCGTATCACTAAAGATGTACGGATTTTCCAGATGAAAGACTGGTTCAAGCAAGTTGAAGATAAAACAATTGCGGAATACCACCGGATCATCAAACCGAAAGTAAGGGTGACATGGACAGAAAGCACCTTGGTAAATGTAGGGATTATCGGTCTATCCGCCTTATCTTATATTAGAAGTGTTCAATTGATTGCGGCGGGAGCTATTCCGGTTTCTAGCTTTGTCATCTTTGCCGGGTCTGTTACAATCCTGGCTCAAACCATCATGACCTTAGTCAATGCTATAGGTAAAATGAATACGAGTTTAAATGAGACAAAAAAATATGATGACTTTATGTCTCAGGGTCAAGTATTTAACCATGAAGAGGGCAGATCTTTGCCAAAAGAACCCTTGTCCATCGAATTAAAAAATGTGTCCTATACTTATCCGAATAATGATACACCAACGATAAATAATGTATCTTTAACCATTAAACCTTACGAAAATCTAGCTATAGTAGGAGAAAATGGGGCTGGGAAATCGACGCTGTCTAATTTAATTGCCGGTTTGCTTAAACCGGATAGTGGAGAAATTTATATTAACGGAGTAGCTCAGAGTGAGTTTAATATTTCAGACTATTATGCTTTATTTGCACCTGTATTTCAGGAGAAATTTTTATTGACCTATTCCATTAAAGAGACGGTCATTCAAGGCTTGCCCTTTGATGAACTGAAGTATAATCGTGTTCTTAAACAAAGTGGCTTGACTGACATCATTTCAAAATTCAAATCGAGAGATGAGACAAAAATTGTGCGCGCCGTTTATCCAGATGGAGTGAATTTGTCCGGAGGGCAGTTACAAAAACTGAAACTGGCTCAAGCCTTATATAAAGACGCACCCGTTCTCTTACTGGATGAACCGACAGCGGCTTTGGATCCCATCGCCGAACATCAGATTTATCAGGATTACTTCCAGTTTTCTAAAGATAAATTGTCTGTTTTTATTTCTCACCGCCTTTCATCAACTCGTTTTTGTGATCGCATCATTTACATCAAAGATGGAGACATAACAGAAGTCGGAACGCACGAAGAATTAATGGCTAAGCAAAAAGATTACTTTAAGCTTTACGAAGCACAAGCTTATTACTATAAACATGATAAGGAAGAAAAAGAGGAAGAAGACGAGCCAGTCGTTACAGGAGGGGTGATTTAATGGAAAAACTGACCGTGTATAAACGTGCCTTTAAAGATTTGTTTAAAATAGGCAAAACTTACTATGTGCTGTTCTTTATCCATTCATTGGCGAGATACAGTTTGCCTTTTTTCGGCTACATCTATATGACCCAAATTGTGGATGCCTTAACAAGGAATGACATGACCCGGATCCCTTCATTAATCGTGCAGTATTTAGTAATCTTGTTGGTGTTGCAGCTGATTTCTGGATGGATAGACCCGCTAGTCACTCATGAGGATTCTCTGTTTTTGAGAAAACTCTTTGCTGAACCAAATAAAAAGATGTTAACTATGCATTACCATTATGCAGAAAGTTCCGAAGTAAGAGAAGAATTAGATATCATCAACCGTAATATGATGAGCAGCCAATCTTCACTTCCAATGATTAATGTCCGTATAAAAGAAATGATGCCTGGATTGGTCAGTATTATATGGGGGGGTATTTTACTCACTCCGTTATTTAGAGTAGACACAGCCTTATTGCCAGACGGATTCTGGTGGATGCGTCCGAGTCTTATTATTAGTGTCTTCCTCCTACTGATTGGAATCAGTGTATGGATTCAAATCGCGTCATCCAAAAAATCAAGCGAACGAATTACAGCGCTTCTTGCGGAATTGAAAGAATCTAATGCCCGATTTTTCTATGAAGATGGGCTTCTTCAGGACTTTAAGTCTGGAAAAGAAATGCGCCTCTACAAATTAACTGAAAAAATGATCGAAAATAAAAGAGCTGAGTCTGAACAGACAGGAAGATTACTGTCTGAAAACTATAAACGCTTTCGATCCATGATGATCCCTACTACCGGCTTATTTCAGGTGATGACCTATTTGACCTATGCCTATGTCGGCTTGCTTGTTTTAATCGGAGCTTTACCTGTTGCTTTGATTATTCAACTTTCCAGTGCACTCAGTCAAATGGTCTCTGCTTTACCAGATGTTATCCAGCACGGCATGATGATGATTTCTTCACCAGGTGAATTAGAGCAGTATTATGCATTCATGGACTTGCCTGATGAAGAGGTCGTCGGCAGTTTACCTGTAGAAAAAAGGTTAGATAATGACTATCATTTCGCAATAGAGAATATGAGTTTTTCTTATCCCGGCTCAGATGAAACAGTCCTAAAGAACATCACTGAAAAGTTTGAAGTCGGTAAAAAGTATGCCATAGTTGGAGAAAATGGCTCAGGTAAAACAACGTTTATTAAGCTACTGACTCGTTTATATGAACCGAGTGAAGGGACAATAAAAATGAATAAAATCGATGCCCATAAGTATGATTTAAGAGAATACTTCAATCTGTTTGGCGTTGTCTTCCAGGACTACCATCTAGTCGGATTTTCATTGGGACAAAACGTTTCCGTAAAACCCTCTTTTGATAGAAAGAAAGTGTTGTCTACCTTAGATAAAGTCGGGTTAGGCGACTTCGTTAGAAATCTACCCAATCAGGAAGAAACCTACCTGGGAACAGAATTTGAAGAATCAGGCGTCAGTGTCTCTGGGGGCCAAGAACAGAAAATAGCCATCGCTCGGTCTTTATATAAGGATGCGCCAGTTATGATTTTAGATGAGCCGACCGCTGCACTGGACCCAATGACTGAATTTGAAATATATCAAAACTTTGATAACTTAGTAAAAGATAAAACAGCTTTTTATATTTCCCATAGACTCTCAAGCTCCAAATTCTGCGATGAAATACTCGTTTTTGATCAAGGGGAGATCGTACAAAGAGGCACACACAAAGAACTGGTGAATGAAAAAGGAAAGTACCAGGAATTATGGAGTGCACAGGCACAGTATTATCAGTAAGTAAGAGTGAAAGTGAGAGAATTGAAGTTTAGCGTTTTTTTGTTGACATGAACTCCATTTTTTTCGTTAAAAATGCAGTTCATTGGTAAATGCCAAAGCTGAACTCAACATTTCTGTTTGAAAGTGAAGTTCAGCAAATAATAATCTACTAAACTCAACTTAAAGCAGAAATATTTAATAAGAATTTGGTGTGTTGCATTTCATCTTACAACACACCAATTCTTTTATTGTTATTATTGTTACTGAAAACTATCAAAATGTATAGAAATCAAGAAGTTTAATCAATGCCCTTTTTCTTAACGGCAGGCCTTTGGCCTGTCATTTTTATATATTTATGATCAATGTATACCAAAAAAACAATTATAATGATAGTTCAAAAATAAATTATAATTAATTTCACCACCTATCCACACACTTATGCACAGAAAACTGTTGATAACTAGATTCCTATGTTGATAAGCTTAGTTTGTAAATAGTAACTATTTCGTTAACATGAAAATAATGATGCATCAAGCTTTATAAAGGTTTTTGACAATAAAAAGAGTTATCCACAATTTCTGTGCATAACTCCTGTTGATAAATAAAAAATCATCATAAAATGAGCGTATCATATATTATTTTTAACATAAAACCTTATGGCTAGTAATAGGAAATATTGATGATTAATAGATTTTAATTAATACGATCTAAATAATCATGTTCTTCAAATCGATGCGAATCCGTAATCGCCACAAAAATCATTCCCTTTTCAATCGGTGTTTGAATATTTAAAGTTGAAGTCATTTTTGCGCCTTTGTATGGGCGATACCCGATGACGTTCATGTCGTAGTTTTTACGTAATTCTAAAGCTAAGATTGATTTGCCTACCCATTTATCCGGAACAGAGAATTCAACGATTGAAGTGTTATCATCCAGTGACAATACTTCTCCGATATGAGTTCTCAATAGTTGAGAAGATAAACGTTTACCTGAATCACGTTCAGGTGAAATAATTTTAGTTGCTCCCAATTCTTTTAAGGCTTGTTCAAAAACAGCACTGTGTGCTTTGGCAATAATATGAGGTACGCCTAATCGTTTACAGTGCATGACTGCAAGGACCGCACTTTCCAAATTAGTACCCGTTGCGACAACTACTGCATCACAATTAGCGATACCAATATCTTCTAATAAATCATAATCGGTAAAGTCTCCGATGGTGGCTGTTGTGACATCATCGGCTACTAAATCAATGTTATGTTGGTCTTTGTCAACAACAATTACCTCACGGCCAAAACGGCCAAGTTGTTTTGCGATAGTTCTTCCAAAGACACCTAATCCTAAAACACCAATAATTGTGGGTTTCAAAATATTTCCTCCATTCAAATGTATCATTCGATAGTATAATGATACAAAATATTTTCAATAAATGCTATGATTATTATGAAAAGATTAAAGGGTGATCAAATGAATATTGAAATAATTTGTGTTGGTAAATTAAAAGAAAAATATTTGAAACAGGGTATTGCTGAATATATTAAAAGATTAGGTAATTATGCTCAAGTTAAAATATTCGAAGTGCCCGATGAAGCTACTGCTGAGTCAATGAGTGATAATGAAATCCAGTTGGTTTTAAATAAAGAAGCCGAAAAGATTAGTGCTCGAATAGATGCGAATCGCAAAGTGATTGTTTTAGCAATTGAAGGGAAATTAATAACCTCTGAAGAATTAGCCAATACCTTGGAAAACTATGCGACCTATGGTCATAGTAAAGTGACCTTTATTATTGGTGGCTCACTCGGCCTTGCTGAAGAATTAAAGCAGCGGGCTGATTTAAGTGTGAGTTTTGGACGTATAACTTTACCTCATCAATTGATGCGTTTAGTGTTGGTCGAGCAAATTTATCGAGCGTTTAGAATTATCAATGGGCATGCGTATCATAAATAGATGAAGTTCTGAACTTATTTATTAGTTGAAATATTGAACAAAATTCTGTAGATCCTTTTTATAAAGATATTTCATCGGTGAGGATGCAAATTATTGTTACTTAAATAATAAATTTAAACGTGAAATAATAAATTAGTTTAGTCAGAAATAATGTAAATATTATGATTAAATTAGTTAAGGGTAAATTGAATCTTAAAAATTACTATAAGGCGAATCGTTAATAGATGAGTATAATAATTACTATCTAGAATAAATGTTATTGGCATGAAATTCATTTGCTTTGGAGGTAGTTATTTTATGGAAAACAGTAAAGTTACTTTGAATAAGGTACACATTATAGGTTAAATAGGAAATGGCAAAACAACTTTGCAAAAAATTATCAGACCAATTCAATATTCCTTTTTATGAACTAGATAATGTTGTGTGCAAAAGATCTGATACAGGAGATATTAAGCGAACAGAAAAAGAAAGAAATTCTTATTTAAATAAAATTGTGACCTCTAAAAAGTGGATAATTGAGGGTGTTCATCATAAATGGGTATCGCAATCTTTTCATAAAGCTGACGTCATTTTGTTTTTAGATATTAGGATTTCAACAAGAAGAGTTAGAATAATTAAACGATTTTTAAAGCAAAAAATGGGAATAGAACCAGCCAAATATAATCCAACATTCAAATTATTAAAATTTTTGTACAGTTACAATAGCATTTTTGAGTATAAAAGTAAGCCAGAAATATTTAGTATACTGAAACCGTACATGAATAAGGTGATTATAATACAGATAAACAATACGTAATAAATATTTTAGATGAAAACAATTCAGAAAGTTAAGTGAGGTATATCTAATTAATAGCAAATAAGCCTCGGGAACTACCAATATGAGCATGAGTTCAATAAGTAGATGATATTATAGTTTAGTGCACAAAAAGTAAATAAAAGGGGGAAAATTATGAATGAGTTAGAATATTCTGAGGATAAAGTCCGTAAACTGGAAGATAAGTTATATTATTATCACCATCTGACTTCATTAAATAAGCGGGACAAATTAGATTTAAATTTAATACCAGAATCTTTGTTATATTTTTCAGCTAATAATAAACCTATTGATGCTTTAACTTTCTACACTTCGTCCTTAACTTCGGAAATAGCTTTAGCTAGCGACACCAATGTCGATTATGAAGTGTTGGTTCAATTAAATAATTTGTCATATGCTAAGAAATTAAAATTAAAAGTAAGAATAGACGAAGATGAAAATTTTTGGGATAGATTATTAAATAGAAGCTACTCTACTTATAGATTAGATTTCAATAGAAACTCAAAAAGCAAGTTCAATCCTACCTTACTTAGTATTTTTCAAAGTTCGTATGAAAATACAGAAATAATGAAGATTTTGTTTTGGGTAACACAGTGCCTTATAGATGAGCCATTGAATCAAAACTTTAGTCGTTATGAAGATAACAGAGGAAATATTAAAAAAGGAGTAGTTATAAATGATATTAGAGATAAACTAAAAAAGGAAGCATCCTTGGCAGAATTTACTAAAATTGTCGAAAATGCTTATTATAGTGAGTTGCGTCATCTTGGAGCACATACGAATGCCAAGTTTGATGACGATAATCAAACTATAATTAATATAGACAAAGGAACAGTAGTAATGACATACAATGATGCGATCGAAAGCTTCTATTCATTGCAACAGCTACAAAACCATCTCAAAATGTTCGCTAATATTTTGCGTGTAGATGATAATAAAATCATTAATGAAGGAATTGTGAGTTTAGGAGAATTGAATCTGGTTGATAAAGAAAATATATTAGCTCTTTTTCAGTTAAAGCCATTTTTTGTAAATGATTTATATAATAATATCTTGAAAGAAATTACGATTAAAGTTACAGATAATCAATATGTTTTTGATGCTGAAAAAGAATTAATTCGGGTCGATAAAAATGACGAAATAGATGACCTGATTGATAGTGGAAAGAATTTAAAGCAAATTCTGATCGTTTCCCTTACGCCTGATATTTTTATAGAAAATTCAAACTATCCTCAATTATCTAACGAATATGGAGATTTCATTTGTGAGGATTATTATATAGTAGAGAACGTGAACATTATAAAAAATTGTGATTAATAAAAATTTCTATAGTCGAAGCAATCATAAAAGTCTAAAAACCGCAGTTACGATTGGTACGCACATGCCTATCATAAGTAAAAGAGGGAATGAAAACGGAAAACAATAAACCGTTATCTGAAAATGTACAAATTATTTTAAAGTCAATCGATGATTCCACAAAATTAGGGATTTACGTAAGATTGCTAAAGAGATAAAAAAGATCATTTATTAGCAATGGAATTATGGTCATAAGCTTTGTCTAAACCGAGACAATTAGCCATTTTAATTATGGATAATAAAGAGTTAGATGAAGCAAAAGTAAATTCTTTAGTTGAGGATATGGCGATTCATGATAAAAATGAACAAACTCATTTAATGGATTGGTTATTTGCTAATCAATTAACGAAATCAAAAAAATTAGTCCAATTGATTGAATCGTGGTGTGAGAGCAAATTGCCTCTTCAACGACGCACCTATTGGTATTTTGAGGGGAGACGTCGTTGGAAAGGGAAAACTTCACCTGAAAATTCAGGCGAGCTTCTTTCGATTATTGAGCAAACAATTATGGATGAAGAAGCTGTGGTTCAATGGGCCATGAATTTTGTTGCGGGTTGGATTGGTGTTTATGAAGATCAATACCGAGCGCGATGTGTTCAACTTGGTGAAGAGACTGAACTTTATAAAGGGATGAGGGTATCAAAAGGTTGTACGCCTAATTACTTACCTGAATTTATTGAAATTGAGTATAACAAGCGACTTGCAAAGGAACACAAATAAATTTTACAAACTACTATTCTAACTTATTTTTGAATGCTATAATGAGTTGACGTTAAGTCAACTTTAGAAAAAAGGTGGTCCTTTTGGTAAAAGTAGTACCGTATTTAAATTTTCAACACTCATTAGAAGCATTAGCATTTTATGAAAAATTAGGCGCAGCTGATATTCAAATTGTTAAAGCATCGGATCCGAGTTTTGCTGACTCACCAATGGCTGGAGAAGCGAATCCAGACTTCGTGATGAATGCGCAATTCAATATATTAGGTGAACGTATTTACTGTTCAGACACTTGGGGCAATATGCCAATTGATATGTCTGGTCAAAATATTTCAATTGTATTTGATTTAAAGAATGAACATGAAGTGAATGACGTTAAAGAATTAGAAGCTAAAGCGAAAGAATTAGGTTGCACGATTACTCTACCATTAGGAAAAACAGAATGGACTGAACTATTTGGAATGTTCGATGATCCATTTGAAGTTTCTTGGTTATTAAACGGGGAATAATTAATAAAACAGTTTAGTCATAGATCGGAGGATATAATCCCTTGGTCTAAGATTTTTTTATTTGGAAAATAATTATTTTATTTATAACTGCTATTATTCTTATTAAAAAGCATCATAAGGCAATTCGTTTCTTCCATGCTATAATTGAGGAGATAGAAGCCTATTTCTGTCATTTAACTATTTCACTGGAGGTTACTCAATGAAATCGACGCATCTGACATTTCTAAAAGATGTTTTTATTTGTTCTCTAGGTGCTTATGGAGGGCCGGAAGCCCATTATGGTGTATTTTCAGATCAAATGGTGGTAAAGAAGCAATGTGTGACAGAGGAAGAATTAACGGAGTTGATTGCATTAACTTCAATTCTTCCAGGGCCAAGTTCTACGCAGACAATTATTGCCATGGGCTATAAAATGGGTGGTGTTCCACTAGCGTTGTTAACCATGGTTGTTTGGTCACTTCCTGTTTTAGTCATTATGACGGCACTGTCTTTTTTTGGGCAATTTGCCAAAGCAATGAATGTGTCGGCAGACATTTTCCGTTTTGTTGGACCAATGGCGGTGGGTTTTATTTTAGTGGCTATTTATAATATTGGACGTAAGGTCATTAATTCAAATCTTACGGTAGGATTATTTTTATTGGGCGCAGTCGTCACATATTTTTTTTAAAGCGCCTTGGGTCTTTCCGTTAGTACTTATTTTAGGTGGAATTATTGCTGTTTGGGCATCTAAGGAAGAGGGGATTTTTAACCATGTTTCGATTACTCCTCCGTGGCACTATTTAATACTATTTTTCGTTTTTGCACTGGGATTAATCGTATTAAATTTTTTATTTGATAATTTAATTATCAAATTATTAGAGAGTTATTATCGATATGGTTATTTAGTCATTGGTGGTGGACAAGTGGTTGTGCCTTTAATGCATAATGATTTAGTGGAAGTTCATCAATACATGACAAATGATGAGTTTTTAACCGGTTTTGGTATTGTTCAGGGAATGCCCGGTCCGATGTTTAGTTTTTCAGCGTATGCTGGAGGTATGGCTGCTCGTTCATTAGGCTGGGTAGGCCAATTAATGGGTGCGATTGTAGGTGGCATTGGGATATTTTTACCCGGTATTTTATTAATCTTTTTTTGTTTATCCAGTTTGGGAACAATTAAAAGGAATTAAAGCAATAAAATTATCCATCAGTGGCATTGCACCGGTGGCTTGTGGGTTAATTTTGGCTTCAGCTATTACGATGGTACAAAGAAGTGGATTTACTTTTATAAATATGTCAGTAACGTTAGTTACGGTATTATTATTACTAACCACAAAAGTTCCGGCACCTTTTATCGTCTTAATGGCCATTTTACTTGGAATCTTTTTATAATTTTTTGATT
>NZ_BCQX01000068.1 GCF_001552295.1 Globicatella sanguinis NBRC 15551
AATTTGACACTATCAAACTTCTTAGAAAACGTGCAATAAACGCTGTTTTCTGATAAAATATAGTGTATATTAAATACTACTATAGCAGAAGGGAAGAAGATTGTGAGCGAGAAACGTCGTTTTAATGTGACGATTGCTGGGCGACCTTATACAATTGTTGGTGAACGTTCAAACGAACACATGGAGGCAGTAGTTGAATTAGTGAATAATCAATTAAGTCAATTATCTGAATTAGCCCCTCAGTTATCTATTATGGATCACAGTATTTTAATGGCAGTCAATGCTGTCAGTGATCAACTCGTAAAAGAAGCTAAAATTATGGAATTAGAAGCAGAGCTTGAACAGTTAAAAGCAGCTCCAGCATCATCTAAATTAAATGCTAATATTCCATATCGAAAATAATTTTAAAGAGGAGGCTGTCTGATGTTAACTTTTATAATTTTAATTATCTTAGCCTATAGTTTTTATACCGGATTTAGACGTGGTTTAGTAATGCAATTGGTGCAATTGTTAGGTTATGTTATTACTTTTATCTTAGCTACCAAATATTTTGAACCCTTATCTCAATATGTCGAGATGATTATTCCATTTCCATCCGTTCAGCAAAATACTAATTTGATATTTTATGATGAAGCACAAAGCTTTTTAGTAGACCAAGCATTTTACCGCGCTGTTACTTTCGTCGTTATTGGGTTAATCGGTTGGTTATTGACGAAGTTTTTAGCCGTGTTTTTCACTAGAATTACTTATTATAATGTTTTAAGTATTGTTAATTATATTGGTGGTGGCTTAATCAATCTACTGATTACTTTTGTCATGATTTATATCTTTTTATTTATTTTATCGTTAATTCCAATTGAGTTTATTCAACAACAGTTTGTTGATAATCCACTCGCTTATCGCATTGTTGCTGATACGCCTTTTCTATCAAAATGGGCGGCAGAAACGTGGTTAACGGTTAATCCTTTTGGATAAACAAATGATAAGGCTGGACAAAACTTTAAAAATTCTATTTAGTTCATCTGTTTATTTTATAGCGCAGTGATAAGTGGTTTCAAACTGCGTCTGAAAGAGGCTGGTCATCGACTTAAAAATTCTATTTGGTTCCAGCTGATTATTTTATAGCGTAGTGGTGAGTGGTCAGACGAAGCGAAAATCAATCGATTTTCAACTTCTTGCCCACTCCTTTATTGTCTTTTTGAAGGAGAGTGTCCGATGAGTTCCAATACAAAAATTTATGAAACATTAGAATTCGCTAAAGTACAAGCACAAGTACAACAATATATTCAAACAGAATTAGGAAAAGAAAAAGTACAAGCCATGCGGATTAGTGCTGACTTAGACCAGCTTGAAGAATGGCAATTAGAAACTGAGCAAGCATTAGGCATTTTAACACAACGTAAAGTCATGCCGATACCTCGTTTAAATAATTTAGCACCGGCTTTAAGACGTTTAAAATTAGAAGCCAGTTTAAATGCATTGGAGATTGCACAAGTAGGTCGTCTGTTAAAAACGATTAAACAATTAATTACTTTTTTTGACGAGTTGGCTGAGGATGATAAAGTTTATCCGGCTTTATCAAAGTGGGTCGACCAATGTGTTCATTTGCCTCAAGTTGAAAAATTAATTGAACAATCAATTACTGAAGAGGGGAGTGTTTTGTCAACTGCTTCCACCGAGCTAGCTTCAATTCGCCGTCAACAAACACAAACAGAAGAACAAATCCGTAATCAATTAAACCAATTAGTCAAATCAAAAGCGAGTCAACTATCCGATACCTTAGTGACCATGCGTAATGATGTGTATGTTTTACCGGTTAAAGCAGAATACCGTAATCAATTTGGCGGCCGTATTCATGACCAAAGTAGTACGGGGCAAACACTCTATATCGAACCACAAGCGGTAATGGTTTTAAATCAAAAACGGGCTGAATTATTAGTGGCTGAACGTAAAGAAATTGAACGAATTTTGATGGAAATATCAGTCGAATTGATGCCACATTATGAATCTTTAAAACACAATCAATTAATGGTTAGTGAATTAGACTTTATTCAAGCAAGAGCAGAGCATGCTCGTGCGTTCGAGGCAGTAAAGCCGAAATTTTCAGTGGATAATCATGTAGCATTGTGGCAAGCGCGTCACCCCTTAATAGATGCTAAAGATATTGTAGCCAATGATATCATTATCGGCGAAGAGTATCGTGCTTTGATTATTACGGGACCTAATACCGGTGGGAAAACCATTCTCTTAAAAACGCTGGGTTTACTACAAATGATGGCGCAAACAGGATTGCATATTCCATCTGATCGAGGAAGTCAAGTGGGTGTCTTTGACGATATCTTTGCAGACATTGGAGATGAGCAGTCGATCGAGCAAAGTTTATCGACGTTCTCGAGTCACATGACCAATACGGTCCGTATTCTAGAACAAGCGACTTATCAATCGCTAGTACTATTTGACGAATTAGGTTCAGGTACTGATCCGCAAGAAGGGGCCGCT
Organism: Globicatella sanguinis NBRC 15551; assembly: GCF_001552295.1. GTDB lineage: Bacteria > Bacillota > Bacilli > Lactobacillales > Aerococcaceae > Globicatella > Globicatella sanguinis. The sequence goes on from NZ_BCQX01000068.1 coordinate 2,500, forward strand.
TTGGCAATGGCGATTTTGAATTATTTCCGTAAAGTCGACGCAACGGTCATGGCCACTACACATTATCCTGAACTCAAATTATATGCACACGATACGCCAAAAACCATCAATGCCAGTATGGAATTTGATATTACGACATTATCGCCAACTTATCGTCTATTAATTGGTGTGCCAGGACGTAGTAATGCTTTTGACATTTCTCAACGATTAGGACTACGAGCGGATATTTTAGAAGAAGCACGTGGAGGCATTGACACTGAAACTCAGTCCGTCAATGAAATGGTAGCGAATTTAGAACGGGAGCGTCGTGAAGCTGAATTAGCCCATGAAGAAGCTTTGGAACAGCTTGCTTTAGCTGAACAACTTCATAAAGACTTACGAACAGAGTATAATCGTTGGTTAGAGCAAAAAAATCAAATCGTTGAAAAAGCTAAACAAGAAGCGAATGAAAAAGTAGAAGAGGCTAAAAATCAAGCAGAAAAAATACTTCAAGAAATTCGTGAGTTACAATTAGAACAAGGTAGTCGTGATAATATTAAGGAACATGTCTTAATAGATAAGAAAAATGCCTTTGATGATTTGAAAATGCCAGAAAACCTTAAGAAAAATAAAGTACTTCGTCGTGCGAAACGTCAACGCCAATTTCATGAAGGCGATGATGTCGAAGTCATTTCTTATGGACAACGAGGTACCATTGTTGAACAAACAGGCGCCGAAGAGTATATTGTCCAAATGGGTATTCTGAAGATGAAAGTAAAAGCTGATGAATTAGAACCATTGGATAAAGTGGAATCGAAAGTAAAAGTGAACGTTCAGCGTAGCGCAGGTCCGAAAGTACAAACCACCTTGGACTTACGTGGCGAACGCTATGAAAATGCTTTACATCGCTTAAGTCAATATTTAGATAGTGCCTTATTATCGCATCACGCAATGGTGACCATCATTCATGGAAAAGGAACAGGAGCCCTCAGACAAGGGGTTCGTGAAGCTTTAAAACGCCATCCACAAGTCGATCATTTTGAATATTCAGCGCCGAATGCTGGCGGCAATGGTTCAACCGTGGTCTATTTTAAATAATTAAGCCAAGTCAATAGTTATCACTCAATATTAATAAAATAGCTTATCGATCAATTTTGAGCGCTATTTCTCATTAGGTACTATTTTTCGCTGACGCACATCAATTTTAGATTAAAAAACGAGCAACCTCTCAGCAATAAAGAGTTTGCTCGTTTATTTTATTGGACTATTGCTTAGTTTAGTACGATTAAATTAAGTACTTTTCAATGACTCAGTTTAACAGATTAGTACTCGAGTCATTAATATCACTGCAATAATTATATGGTATGTTGATTGAGACAGAACCTTGTTCGAATTCACGTCAAAGTACGAAATTTTGTGATGGAACTAGGTGATTATCCTTCGTAGAATAAATAATCGCTAGCAAATTCAGATTCACTGGTCATCATAATTCCTAAGTTACGATAAGATTCTTCATCAGATTTTGCTGGAATAACCGTACTATGAGCTTGTAATGTTTTTAATTTATCGAGTTGTTTTAAAGCTAAGTCAGCAGTGGGGTTGGTAACGGCTGAAATACTTAATGCAATTAGAATTTCATGGGTATTTAAAACATGATTGCGACGTTTTAAATATGTACTATTTAAATCGTCAATCGCTTTTAAAATCATTGGTGTCAATAAATGTAAATCATCACTGATATTGGCTAAAGCTTTAATCGCATTGAGGACACACGCAGCCGAAGCCGTCATCATTTCACTGCTTTTTCCGGTTATAATGGTCTGATTTGGTAATTCGATGGCTACAACCGGAACGCCTTCTTTTTCCGCTTTTTGCAGTGAGGCCGCAACGACTGGACGATCATCAGTTGTCAATGCCATTTCGTCCATAATTAATTTACTTCTTTGAGCAGTTGCGAGGGTAGCAGTCCCTTTTTTATAAGCAGTTTGAGATTCAAAATAGCGTCGAATAATTTCTTGTTTAGCGGCATCTTCCACGACTTTTTGGTCAGTAATCGCAAACCCTACTCGGTTGACGCCCATGTCCGTAGGGGAGTGATATTCAATTTCGGCACCGCCATTAATACGTGTTAAAATTCTTCTTAACAATGGGAAAGCTTCAATATCACGGTTGTAATTGACCGTTGTTTCGCCATAATGCTGTAAATGGAAGGTGTCAATCATATTGACATCTTCTAAGTCAACCGTAGCAGCTTCATAAGCGATATTTACTGGATGGTCGAGAGGTAAATTCCAAACAGGGAAAGTTTCGAACTTGGCATAGCCAGCTGAATGACCATGTTGCACTTCGTGATAAAGTTGATTTAAGCAAGTAGCTAATTTACCACTATTTGCTCCGGGGGCAGTTACAACTACTAAAGGTTTAGTGGTTTTGATGAATTCATTTTGACCATAGCCTTCTTCTGAAACAATAGTATCAATATCCATCGGATAACCTTGAGTATGCCCATGTGTGTAAACTTTTATACCGCGACGTTCTAACTTAGTTTTTAATTGTTGTGCAGGTGATTGGCCAGTAAAGCGAGTAATGACAACACTGTTAACACTTAAATCCCAATGACGTAAATCATCAATTAATTTTAATAAATCTTGGTCATAGGTAATGCCATAATCGCCACGAACTTTGTTACTTTCAATGTCTCCGGCATAAATACAAATGATAATTTCAGCTTGTTCACGTAAACGGTATAATAGCTTAATTTTACCGTCTGGATCGAAACCAGGTAAAACTCTAGATGCATGATAATCCCCGATTAATTTTCCACCAAACTCGAGGTATAATTTATCATAATGATTAACACGTTCCATAATGTATTGACTTTGTTCATCAAGATACTTTTCACTATCAAATCCAATTTTCATATTATCATTCCTCTCGCTATAACTCATTTAACCATTGTACCAAAATTAATCTAAAATAAAAGTCCTGAGACTAGGTAAAAATGAAAAAATTTATTTTTGGTTCCATCTTTTTTGTTAGTCCTATGATTGAGAGGGATCGAACAGCTTCTAAAGGCGACTATCATAAACTTGATCCATTCAGTCAAGTTATAGTTCGATTATTTGATAGCACTGTGCTTGCGTGGTTTATTCGCTATCCTAACGCGATGTCAATTAACCACAAATATTATTTTTAAAAATATAACATAAGGTTCCAAGTTATATTTCAATTTGGTAAAAACTATTCGCTACTAATTATTGATTCTTTTACTGTTGGACGAACTTTTGATATCATGATGGCATTAAGCAAGAATAATCGCTAATACTTGATGATTGAAGTATTATCAAGCTTGATTAGTGCTTGAAACTATCCGGTTATTTTGTTAGAATGTAAAACATAATATGAATGCGATGAAGAGAAGAGTAGTCAACGCTTTTTCAGAGAGAAAACAGTCGGTGAAAGTTTTCATAGTTGATGAAGGTAGCTTGGAGCTTTAAAGTGTGAACTAATAGTAGTACTTTACGCAGAAGATACTGTGTTAACAACATGGAGAGATACTCGGATTTGTGTCTGAAATTAGGTGGTACCACGTTATTTAAACGTCCTTTGTTCAACAAGGGGCGCTTTTTTATTTTCAAATAACTAGCATCCAACTTAATCAGTAAATCGCAATGAATGAAAGAAAGGAAGTTTCTTATGAAAAAAGAAATGTCAACCAAATATAATCCGCAAGCGGTAGAAGCGGGAAAATATCAACAATGGGTTGAATCAGGTGTCTTTAAACCTTCTGAAGACCCGAATGCGGAACCCTATTCAATTGTCATCCCACCACCAAATGTCACTGGTAAATTACACTTAGGTCATGCTTGGGATGTAACGTTACAAGATATGATTATCCGACAAAAAAGAATGCAAGGCTATGATACTTTATGGTTACCAGGTATGGACCATGCTGGTATTGCGACTCAAGCTAAAGTAGAAGAAAAATTAGCTAAAGAGGGGATTAGTCGTCATGATTTAGGTCGTGAAAAGTTCATCCAACAAGTATGGGACTGGAAAGAAGAATATGCTCAAACTATCCGTCAACAATGGGGTAAAATGGGCGTTTCTGTTGATTACTCTCGTGAACGTTTTACTTTAGATGAAGGTCTTAATAAAGCTGTCAATCGTGTCTTTGTTGAGTTATACAAAAAAGGCTTAATTTATCGTGGTGAGTATATTATTAACTGGGACCCGAAAGCGATGACTGCTTTGTCAGATATTGAAGTCATTCATAAAGACATTGAAGGAGCATTTTATCATATTAATTATCCGGTTGTGGGTAGTGATGAAGTATTAGAAATTGCGACTACACGTCCAGAAACTATGCTCGGTGATACGGCAGTAGTTGTTCATCCTGAAGATGAGCGTTATCAACATCTAATAGGTAAGACCGTGATGTTACCATTAATGAATCGTGAAATACCAATTATCGCCGATGATTATGTCGATGTAGAATTTGGAACGGGAGCCATGAAAGTAACACCCGCTCATGATCCAAATGACTTTGAATTAGGCAATCGTCATAACTTGCAACGTTTAAACGTCATGAATTTAGATGGTTCGATGAATGATAAAGCGGGTCAATATGCTGGATTAGATCGTTTTGTTGCTCGAAAACAAATCGTTAAAGACCTTGAAGAATTAGGGTTAATGGTTAAAATTGTAAATCATCCACATAGTGTCGGGCATTCTGAACGTAGTGGAGCGGTTGTGGAACCAATATTATCGACGCAGTGGTTTGTTAAAATGAAGCCATTAGCTGAAAGAACCATTCAAAATCAATCTGAAGATGATGCAGTATCATTCTTCCCACCACGCTTTAATCAAACATTCTTAACTTGGATGGAAAATGTTCACGACTGGGTTATCTCACGTCAATTATGGTGGGGACATCAAATTCCTGCTTGGTATCATAAAGAAACTGGCGAAGTCTATGTAGGAGAGGTTGCTCCTGAAGATGAAGAGAATTGGGAACGTGATAAAGACGTCTTAGATACTTGGTTTTCTAGTGCTTTATGGCCATTTTCTACCATGGGGTGGCCAGAAGAAACAACTGATTTTGACCGTTACTTCCCAACTAGCACATTGGTAACCGGGTATGACATTATTTTTTTCTGGGTGAGTCGGATGATTTTCCAATCATTAGAGTTTACTGGTCGCAGACCATTTAATAATGTCTTATTACACGGTTTGATTCGTGATAGCGAAGGACGTAAAATGTCTAAATCACTTGGTAATGGGATTGATCCAATGGACGTCATTGATGAATTTGGGGTCGATGCTTTACGTTGGTTCTTAGCCAATGGTTCGGCTCCGGGACAAGATGTTCGTTATAGTGAAGAAAAATTAGCAGCTGCATGGAACTTTATTAATAAGATTTGGAATGCGAGTCGTTTTGCCTTGATGAATGTTGGTGAGATGACCATTGAAGATATTAAGATTGGTGAAGATTTAACCTTAGCAGACCGTTGGATTATGGCGCGTTTACAAAATGTGATTGAAGATGTGACGCGTTTATTCGATAAATTTGAATTCGGAGAAGCAGGACGAGTGCTGTATCATTTTATTTGGGATGATTTTTGTGACTGGTATATTGAAATGACGAAAGAACAGTTACAAGATGATTCGCGTGATAATACTACTACTAAATCGATTTTAGTTCATGTTTTAGATAATATCTTAAAATTATCTCATCCAATTATGCCTTTCGTTACAGAGGAAATTTGGCAACAAATCGCGCCAGCCGGTCAATCAATTGTGGTGGCTAAGTATCCAGTAGTAGATGAAAACTATCGTGATGCTCAATCAGAAAAAGCAATGGAACAAGTTATGGAGATTATCCGCGCAGTGCGCATGATTCGCAATGAAATGAATACGCCATTATCTAAGAAAGTGGACCTATTCATCAAAGCGAATGATGAAGCGACAATGGATTTATTAACAGCCAATAAAGCTTATATTGAACGCTTCTGTAATCCTGAGGCATTAGAAATTGCCTTAGCTCCGAATGCACCAGAAGAAGTGGTGTCTCAAACATTACCATTTGCACAAATTTTAATGCCGCTAGCAGGCTTAATTAAAATTGAAGATGAAATCAAACGTTTAGAACAAGAAGTAGTGAAACTTGAAAAAGAAGTGGATCGTGTAGTTAAAAAATTAAGTAATCAAGGCTTCGTAGCCAAAGCTCCAGCAGCAGTAGTGGAAGCTGAACGTGCAAAACAAGTTGATTATGAACAACAATTAGCAGCAGTCCAAGAAAGAATCGCGCATCTTCGCCAATTATAGGCTGGGCATCCTTCAATCAAGTTGATGATCGACAATCAAAAGTACAGGGTTGAGTGGCCTCAAACCGTGTCTCAAGGTAGCTGAGAATAATTTTGAAAAAATCAGTCAAGTTATTGCGCGCTAATTATAAGCGCAGTGGTTGAGTGGCCTCAACCGAATCTTGAAGACTTGTTTGAGACCCTCTCCCAACTTTTATGGAGAAGAACAAACGAAGCGAAAATAATTTAGTTTTCAACTTCTGGTTCGCTCCTAAAACCGTTTGTTAAACTGTATCAATATTTTTAATAGTATGTTGTATTTTTATGGATACGACATACTATTTTTTATGCCTTAATATAAGGGGTTTTTCACAAAGTTTGATTAAGTGTTAAATGGCACAAAAACCTTGATATTAAAGCGTTATACTGGTTATTATAGCAAAATATAAAATTATTTTATGCTATTTTGGAATTATTCTTATTTACGTTAAAATGCACAAACTTGTGAAATAATGTGTTATAGTTAGGGAGTAAAATCTGATAAGGAGGTCAACATGAAAAAATCAATTCTATATAGTTTGTTTTTGGTAATCGTGGTGGCGTCTTTATTGATGGGACCTGAAAATTTAAGATTTGAAAGTTTATTTCAATGGGATGAGCGTTCACATTTAATCTTTTGGCAAGCGCGCGTGCCACGAACCATTAGCATTATTTTAGCAGGGAGTAGTATGAGTTTAGCCGGTTTATTAATGCAAGTCATTTCGCAAAATCGGTTTGCAGCCCCTTCTACTGTGGGGACTGTTGAAGCTGCCAAATTAGGCTTGTTATTGAGTTTATGGTTATCGCCAGAAGTAACGATTGGAAGCAAAATGTTAGCTTCATTTACAAGTGCAATTGTGTTTACTTTATTCTTTTTTATGCTGATTGCTAGAATTAAAGTGAAAGAAGCTTGGACCATTCCTTTATTTGGGATGATCTTTGGTCAATTAATTAGTTCATTTGCATCCGCTATTGCTTATCATTTTGATTTAGTGCAAAGTATCAGTTCATGGCAACAAGGGAATTTTGCTTTAATTCAAAAAGGAAGCTATGAATGGTTGTGGTTAACACTGATTGTACTGATGTCATTACCATTGATCGTTCGCCCTTTAACGATTATGCAATTAGGACGTTCCGCTTCACAAAACGTCGGCGTTCATTATGATGCGATGCGTTATTTAGTCATTGCTATTGTCGCTGTAATATCAGCGGTTAATATAATGACTGTTGGGACTTTACCATTTATTGGGGTCATCATTCCTAATTTAGTACGGCTATTTTATTCGGACAATTTACAGAAATCAGTTCCAATGGTAATGGTAAGCGGCAGTCTGTTTGTTCTTGTTTGTGATTTAATGGCTCGGTCATTGATTCGGCCGTACGAAATCCCAGTCTCGGTTATTATTTCGGTATTGGGTGGTTGTCTCTTCTTATGGATTGTTTTAAAAAGAAGGGAGTGGCAATCATGAAAAAGCGTGTATTGACTTTATCGGTTTTAGTATTAGGATTAGGATTGCTTTATATTGGATTGGATTTCTTTCAATTAACCGCTTATGTTCAAAAAGCAAGATTAACCAAGTTACTGAGTTTTTTAATCGTTATTTTGTTGATTGTGCCAACAACCATTGTCTTTCAAACAATTGTCAACAGTCGTTATTTATCGCCAAGTATCATCGGTATGGATGCTGTATATGTTTTAATTCAATCGCTTATTTATTTTATGGGCTATCATTATTTGAGTCAGTTGATGAATCATGCCCTTATCTTATTTTTAATTCAAATAGGACTAATGCTTGGCATCTTTTATTTATCATTATATCTTGCCAAAATTGATTGGCTGTCAACGGTTAATGAATCGATATGGTTAATGATTGGGATGATTTTTGGTACTGTTTTACGCAATTTGAGTACCTTTTTTCAAGTATTGATGGATCCTAATGAATATTTAGCTTTACAAAGCCGTTTGTTTGCTTCTTTCCAATCTGTTTCAAAAGAATTGTTGGGAATTGCTTTGATGATTGCGATACTAACGAATGGTTACTTTTTTTATAAACGTTATTTATTGGATGTCTACCATTTAGGTAAGACCACGGCTTTAACATTGGGAGTGGATATTCAAAAAGAAACTAAGCGCTTGTTGTTATTAATTGTTTTGATGTTAGGTACCGCCACGGCCTTTGTTGGCCCCTTGACATTTTTGGGTTTCATGGTGGCTAATATTACCTATTATTTAACGCCTAAACACCATCATTTAGAACGATTAACGATTGGGATTTTGTTTGGGTTGGTGTTGATATTAAGTGGACAGTTATTAATTGAACGTGTTTTTAATTTACAATTTAATTTAAATATTATGATTGAAGGTATCGGTGGTTTGATGTTTTTCCTATTATTATTTAAGAAAGAGAGGGTTTTAAAATGATTATCACCAATATTACTAAAGGCTATCTTCATGGTGCCAAAAAGCAAGTGGTTTTAGATGATGTCGTCTTAGAAATCCCTAAAGGAAAATTATCTGCCATTATCGGGCCCAATGGAGCTGGTAAGTCAACTTTACTGAATATTATGAGTCGTTTGGAGCAAGCAGATGCCGGAACCATCACGTTGGATCAAAAAGGCCTAAGTGAATGGTCTCGAGATTCGTTTGCTAAAAGAGTGTCCATCTTAAAGCAGCAATCACATTTTGACGTTAAACTGACAGTACGCGAATTTGTTGAATTTGGACGTTATCCCTATAGCAAAGGCAAACTGACAGTTAAAGATAGGACCAAGGTTACCGAATGTTTAAATTATTTAAATCTGACCGAAATGTCTGAACGATACATTGATGAATTATCAGGTGGTCAACGTCAACGGGTGTTATTAGCGATGATTATGGCACAAGATACGGAATTTGTATTATTGGATGAGCCACTAAACAATTTAGACATTAGTCAAACCATTAGCTTGATGAGTTTATTAAAAAAACTAGTCGTACAATATCAAAAACGGATTGTGATGATCGTGCATGATATTAACATCGCTGCTCAATTTGCTGACTATGTTATTGCCATGAAAGAGGGCAAAATTTATGCTCAAGGTTGTGTGAATGACATCATGACCCCAACGATTTTAGAACCATTGTATGGGATAAAAGTTGAACGGATTGAACATTATCCGTATCCCATTATTAATTTTTATGATGATTCAGAACTATAAAAAAGACTAACTATATGAAGTCAAGTAGAAAACAAAAGAATTTTATGAAAGATAGCAAAAGACAATCTAATAAAAATGAGCATGGCAAATAAGCCTTGAAAAAAGGCAATTTTAAAAATGAAGTTATGTTTGAGGAACAAACTGAGTGTTTGTTTTAAGTAATTTAAATATAACTCTGATTAGCTTTTTAGCAACGTGTGTAAGAGCAACGTAGTGGTGTTTACCTTCCTTTCTCTTTCCCTGATAATAATTTTTAAAGCAAGGATCTCTCATAGCTATTAACCTAGAAGCATTGAGGATAGCCCATCTAAGATAAGGAGAGCCACGTTTAACCATAGAAACACCCGTAGCGATAAATTTTCCAGACTGATGAGTGGTTGGATCAAGGCCAGCAAAAGCTTGTAACTGAGCAGGAGTATCAAATCG
>NZ_BCQX01000069.1 GCF_001552295.1 Globicatella sanguinis NBRC 15551
GCCCACTCTCATTTTACGTCTTTTACTAATAGTAAGGGACGTTTTTTTAATCAAATTCGTATAATTGAGGGTATAAGTGACATTGGGGATTACGCGGATGACAAATCTCTCGTCCAAAATAAATCATCGCTTGATGAGCTTTCAGCCATAATTCAGGTGGGAGTACATCGCATACTCTCTTTTCAACTTCTAAGGCAGTGGCTGATTTTTTAACAATGTCATGATGTTTACAGATGCGGGTGACATGAGTATCAACAGCAAATGCCGGAATGCCAAAACCGACACTTAGTACAACATTGGCTGTTTTACGACCAACTCCAGATAAACTCATTAATTCTGCTCGCGTTTGTGGGACTTCGCCATTGAAATTCTCGACTAATTGTTTACCACATTCATGTAAAAATCGGGCTTTATTGCGATAGAGTCCTAAAGTAGCGATATAGGGCTCGATTTCACTTGGGGGCACTGAAGCCAACGCTTTTGGTGTTGGAAATCGTTCAAACAGGGCAGGGGTTACTTTATTGACTGCCACATCAGTTGTTTGAGCACTTAAAGTAACGGCCACCACTAATTCAAACGGATTGGTAAAATCTAAACTAGGTGGGACATCAGGATATAGGGCAATAATTTCTTCAATTACTTTTCTTGCGCGTTTTTTTGATAAAACCATTATGACTCCTTTAAAAATAATCTTATCTTTTTTATTTATATTTGAGGTATATTCTCATTTTTTTGCACTTTATACATTATAAGTTATATAAAATAGTATAAAAAGGCAGGTGAGAATAAGGCCATTCACTTACCTATATTCTCACCCTTAGCACGTTTTGTCAATAATGCTTATTTTTCTTCAGGATACTTAAACCCATGTTGTGCTCGCACTGTATCCATTAAACGCATGACAACTAATGAATCCTCTAAAGATACAATGTCTGATTCAATTTTACCTTGTTCAATTAAATGAATCACTTCGCGCAATTGGAAGTCAAAGCCACCATTATCAGCGGGTCTTTGATAAGTTTCGACTAATTGATTATCTTGGTCATACAGACGCATCACATCAATATGATTAGAACCCTCAATTCTGAACATTCCTTTATCACCAATAATTAAGACATCGGTGTAGCGCATAGTTGCCATTGTTGTTAACATTTGAGCCATCCGTCCATCTGGAAAGGTGAGGGTAATGGCGGTAGTACGATCAACTCCTTCATCGGTTAAATCCATTGAGGAGCTAACAGTGGCATAATCATTACCAAACATTTGCAACACAAAATGAACATTATAGACCCCTAAGTCTAACAAGGCACCGCCAGCTAAATCCGGACGATACATTCTTTCCTTATCTTCAAGCAATGCGCCGTGATTAGATTGAATTAAACGCGGCGTCCCAATCACACCTTCATCTAGCATTTGTTTTAATTTTAATTGCAGTGGCATAAAGCGACTCCAAATGGCTTCCATAAAGGTAACTTGTTTTTCATGGGCTAATTTGATTAATTCAGCTAATTGATTGGCATTAATCGTAATAGCTTTTTCACAAAGAACATGTTTACCATGATTCATCGCTAATTTACAATGTTCATAATGGAAGTTATGAGTCGTTGCGACATAGACTAATTCGACTTCAGGGTCTTCCACTAATTCTAAATAGGATCCATACGCTTTTTCAAAATCAAACTCATCAGCAAATGCCTGTGCTCGCGTTAAATCACGTGCGGCTACAGCATACGCTGTTGCTTTTTCTTCACAATTAATCGTATGTGCCATTTTACGCGCAATATTTCCAGCACCAATAATACCTACTTTTACCATCTAAAAAACCACCTTCAATTAATAATAACTCTATTATAAACTATTCATAATTAATAGTAAAAAAGAATGAAAGTGTTTTAATGAGGAAATGGTAATCATGGCTACAACACTACTAATAATACAGTTCAATAGGGGCTGGGCATAAGATTGATAAATTTAGTTGGATTATTGTTCGATAATAAAAAGCGCAGTGGTTGAATGGCCTCAAACTACGTCTAAATGACTTGTTTGAGACCTACTTAACTGTCCACTCCCCACTATGTGGGGGTGAATAGACTAGCGAAAACTATTCAATTTTCTACTTCTGCTCCACTCTCAAAAAAAGACTAATAATCAACTGTGAGAAGGGGAGTAGAAACCCTTGTACAATTGATTATTAGTCATCATTAAATATATTCCTTATAAAATTGTGTGTAGGAGGAAGGAATATGATTTAAATCAGTTTATTAAACACCGGAGTAGGCAGCAAAACCACCATCAATCGGTAAAAAAACACCATTAACAAAACTTGCTAAGTTTTCGTCGGCTAAGAAGAAAGTACCACCGACTAGTTCCTCCGCTTCTCCAAAGCGACACATTTGGGTATTGGTTAAGATTTTGTTAGCACATGCAGTTGGAGTGCCATCTTCATTAAATAATAAACCACAGCTGACAATGGTGAGGAAATTTTTGAAAAATTAAACAAACAAATTAAAGAAAAGCAAATGACGACTCGTTATTTTATTAATCAATCAAATGTCGCTCTAATTGGTACGACCGATAGTCCAGAAGATTCTTTAGAATTCCATCAACAAATTGCTGAGGACGATTCCTTCAAAACAAAAGTCGTTCCTTCATTTAGACCAGATAAAGCTTTAAAAGTGAACGATCCAACGTTTAATGAATATGTGCAATTAATTGGTAAAGTAGCTGATAAAAAGGTCAATCATTATCAAGATTTTGTTGATGCTTTAGCTCAACGTATCGCATTCTTTGATTCAGTGGGAACTGTTGCTTCAGACCATGCTTTAGAAGAAGTCAATTATGTCGGAGCGACTAATGAAGAAATAGAGTCAATTTTTGCCAAAGGATTAAATGGGGACACACTCACTGTACAAGAAGTGAACCAATATACTAGTCGTTTATTAGTCGATTTAGCAAAACTTTATGCGGATTATGATTGGGCGATGCAAATTCATTTTGGTGCTTTACGTAATAATAATACTAGAATGTTTGAAACATTAGGACCTGATACTGGATTTGACTCTATTCGTGACTCGAGTAATGATGCAAGTGGATTAAACCGATTATTCGATGCAATGAATCAAAATAATGGATTACCTAAGATGATTATATACCCATTGAATCCAACGCAATATGATGTTATTGGCAGTGCTTTAGCTAACTTCCAAAGTAATGATAAAGGCATCAAATTTAAATTACAATTAGGTTCTGGTTGGTGGTTTAATGATACCGAACGTGGGATGCGCGCTCAAATGGCTGCTTTATCTGATCAAGGACTTTTAATGAATTTTGTCGGTATGTTAACCGATTCAAGAAGTTTTTTATCGTATCCACGTCATGAATACTTCCGCCGTATTTTGTGCCAATTTATCGGTGAACAAGTCGATGCAGGTAAAATTCCAAATGATGAATCATTATTAAAGACTTTAGTTCAAAATATTTGTTACTACAATGCTGTAAATTACTTCACCAAAAATACAGATAAATAATTAGCTGTCGTTGTTTAGATAAATGACGATTTGACGAAAGTTTAACGAAGAGATAAGAGATATTATTGTGTTAGACTAATGCTTTTATCTTATTATATAATAGACCTCAATTAAAAAGACTCTCTCAATTATAGCGTACTTCACCACAGTACCGCTTTAATTAAGGGAGTCATTTTTTATTATTTGATTGAAAAGGGCAAGCTAACATTTTACTAACTCTTCTTTCATCGTAGATAAAGACCGAGCGAAAAAGTTAAGCTTATTAAGTACCGAAAAATCATCTTAAGCGTGACAAGCTGCTACAAAGGCTTTGGCTTTAGTAATCACACTTTCATAACCATGTTCTTTCACATCAGAGGCTAGGGCAGAACCAACCCCAACAGCACAGGCACCATTTTTCTTCCAGGTAGCAATATTATCTAATGAAACACCACCGGAAGGCATTAAATTAACTTCTGGAATCGGTCCATGAACATCTTTAATAAAATTAGGTCCTAAGACGCCACCAGGGAAGCATTTGATAATGTTAGCCCCACCGTTCATTGCTTGCACAATTTCAGTGACCGTTCCACATCCTGGGAAGTATTCGACTTTCGCCTCTTTAGCATAAGCTAAAATCTCAGGATCAAGATGGGGACTTACCATAAAATCCGCTCCGGCAGCTACTGATTTCTTCGCTAATTCTAAATCCATCACCGTTCCTGCACCAATCACCACACGACGATCGTCTTTAAATTCTTCTTTTAATTGTTTAATGACAGCAGATGCATCCGGTGTTGTATAGGTGATTTCCATATTAAAGATGCCACCTTTAATTGCATGACGGGCAATTTCCAGTGCATCATCGGCTGATTTACCACGAATGACTGCAAAAATATAATTATCTTTCAATTGTTCTAATACCATCTAGATCACTCCTTTATTCATCTATATAAAAATTTTATCACAATCCAGCATTCGTGTAAATGTAAACCCTTTAAAATATCAGTAATTAATATATTTTTGACAAGAATGACTCGTTTAGACGTTCATCAGTGATACCACTTTTACAGCAGTTAACATAACGAGAAATGTAAACGTCAAATCAAATTTCTGAAAATAATGTAAAATAATTTCGGACATTGTAAATGATGCGTAAATTTCTGATGAGTTTTTAATGAAGTCAATTGACTTTAGCTATTGCAAATTAGATACTCAATAACGGGTGCAACAGTACTCGAACTTTATTCTGGAGGTCTATGATAGATGAAAAAATGGATGAAAAAATTAGTTTTAGCGGCTTCATCAATTGCACTTTCAAGTGCGGTTTTACCGATTAATCAAACAGTGAATGCGGCTGAACCAACAAAAATTACATTCTGGCATGGAATGGGTGGTAGTGTTGGAGAAGCTTTACAAAAATTAGTCGATGAATACAATGCTTCTCAATCAGAAGTAATCGTCGATGCACAATATCAAGGTTCATATGATGAAACGTTAACTAAATTACGTTCTACAGCTTCTGGTTCAGAAGTAGGTGCTGACTTAGTTCAGGTGTTTGAGGTTGGATCAACCTTTATGATTGATTCAGGATTAACGGTTCCGGTCCAACAATTTGTCGATGAATCTCAATTTGATTTATCTCAATTAGAGCCAAACTTATTAGCTTACTATACAATCGGTGGTCAATTAAATTCAATGCCATTTAATTCTTCGACACCGTTAATGTACTACAACAAAGATTTATTTGAAAAAGCGGGTGTCGAAGTACCGACCACTTTAGAAGAAATTATTGAAATTGGCCCTAAATTACAAGAAGCGGGAGCCCCAATGCCAGCAACTGTTTCCATCTATGGTTGGTGGATTGATCAATGGTTTAACAAAATGGAAAAAGACATTTTCAATGAAGCCAATGGTCGTGGTGACAAACCTTCAACGGCAGTTGATTTTATCGATAATGGTGGGATGGAAAAAATCTTAACGATGTGGAAAAAAGGGGTAGACAGCGGTATGATGCCAAACGTCGGTCGTACTGGAGGACAACCAGAATTTATCGCCGGTCAATCTGCGATTACCTTTGGTTCAACTGCTAGTTTACGTCAAATCTTAACTGAAGTTGACGGACGTTTTGAAGTGGGTGTAGCTTATTATCCTGGTATTGATGCGGAAGATAAAGGTGGCGTTTCAATCGGTGGGGCTTCATTATGGATGATTGAATCAGGAGATGACGCTCGTAAAGCAGCAACGTGGGACTTTATCCAATACTTAGTATCAGCACCAGCTCAAGCTCAATGGAATGTTGACACAGGGTACTTCCCAGTAAATATTGGTGCTCATGATGAACAAGTCTTCAAGGACAATTTAGCAGAATATCCGCAATTCCAAACCGCAATCGATCAATTACATGATGCTAAACCAGAAGACCAAGGCGCATTATCAGGTGTAGCCCAAGAAGCCCGTCAAATCTTTGAAAATGAAGTTGAAAAAGTATTTAATGGTGAATTAGAGCCAGCAGCGGCAGCTCAATCAATGGCAGACCAAATTAATAGCGCAATCGAAAACTATAACAAAGCAAATCAATAGTTAGCTAAGTTTGGGAAAGTTATCAATCGGGATAAAGGCAGCTTGCTTTTGATCTCGATTGACTTTCTTTTTATAGATTGGAGTACAAGATGAATCAAGATGTAGTAATTATAAAAGAAGAACAAACATTCTTCGACAAAATTAAAGGGTACCTTTATTTATCGCCGGCTATCATTATTTTGAGTCTATTTATGTTTTGGCCCTTTATCCAAACCTTATATCGCTCGATGTTTTTAACCAATAATATGGGTGCTAATGTCGAATATTTAGGATTTGGCAATTATACTGAACTATTGAGTAGTGATAGTTTTTGGAATAGTGTCAAAACCTCCTTTGTATTTGTTGTAATCGTTGTAGTAGTGGGGGTGACGCTCGGGTTTTTTACGGCCTTATTATGTCAAAAATCATTTCCTGGTGTTAAATTCTTTTCTACTTCCTATGCGATGCCGATGGCGATTGCTTCTGCCGGAATGGCGATGATTTTCCAAGTCATGTTAAATCCGACGGTAGGGATTATCAATCGTCTCTTAGGTACTTATATTAATTATTTAACTAAACCTGAGACAGCTTTATTAGTTATCGGAGTATTGACGGGGTGGTTAAATAGTGGCATGAATTTTCTCTATTTTTCTTCTGGTTTAGCATCGATTGATGATGCCTTATATGAAAGTGGGCAAGTAGATGGCGCCAATGGTTTTCAGCAGTTTTTATATATTACCATTCCGTCATTAAAACCGACATTGTTTTTTGTGATTGTGACCAATATCATCAATGCCTTCCAAGGTTTTGGTCAGATTAATATTTTAACTAAAGGTGGTCCTGGACAAGCGACTAATGTCATTGTCTATGATATTTATCGTAATGCCTTTATGAACTATCGCTATGGATTTGCTTCAGCAGAATCGGTTATTTTATTTATTATCGTCATGTTGTTAACCATCGTGATGTTCAAATTACGTCGAAAGGAGCAGTAATCCATGAGCAATAAAGCTTTTAATGAAAATGAATTATTTTGGAGTCGTTTTTGGATGGGGTTACGATTAGTATTAAATATTGTTGTCTGGCTAATTGTCATGTTTCCCTTATTATATGGCTTTTCAATGGCGGTTAAACCAGCCGGAGAATTATACGATCCTACTTCCCTTTGGTTTCCTAAAAGTCCAACCTTATCCAATTTCGTTGATGTTTTTCGGACGGCACCCATTGGTACTTATATCCGTAATTCCATGATCGTAGCAACGAGTATTACTATTTTACAAATTATCACCTCAGCATTAGCAGCTTTTGCTTTTCGTTTTTTAGAATTTAAGGGCAGAGGTATTTTGTATGCTTTAATCTTATCGACGATGATGATTCCCGGTGAATCGGTTATCATTTCACAATTTTTAATGGTCTCATCATGGGGTTGGACCGACTCACTGAAAGTTTTAATTATACCCTTTATGATTTCAGCCTTTAATATCTTTTTATGTGTGCAAGCTTTACAAAATTTTCCTTATGAAATTTATGAAGCAGCCAAAGTCGATGGTTGTCCTGATTTACGCTTTATCTTTAGGATCTTAATTCCATTAATTAAACCGACACTCGGTGCAATGGCGGTTCAATCTTTCTTAGGTGGTTGGAATATGTATATGTGGCCATTATTAGTGACCAATCAAGATAGTAATCGTACCGTACAAATTGGTATCTCCATGTTAAATAGTGCCGATTCACAATCATTAGTCTTAATGATTGCCGGTGTTGTTTTATGTATGATACCAAGTTTAGTAATCTTTATTGTTGGTTCAAGCAATATGGTGAAAGGTTTAACAGCAGGTGCTGTTAAAGGTTAGAAAAGGGGATTGAATGAAATGGCAAATGTTAAGTTAAAGAAAGTAGCCAAAATTTATGAAGATGGCTATAAAGCAGTTAAAAATATTGATTTAGATATTCAAGATGGCGAATTTATTGTCTTTGTAGGACCTTCCGGATGTGGAAAATCAACTACTTTGAGAATGATTGCCGGCTTAGAGCGTATTTCAGAAGGGGAATTATTCATTGATGATGTATTAGTCAATAATATGTCGCCCAAAGCACGTGACATCGCGATGGTCTTCCAATCTTATGCACTGTATCCACATATGACCAATCGTGATAATATCGCTTTTTCCATGAAGCTTTCCGGTGTATCTAAAAAAGAACGCTATCGTCGTGCCGAAGAAGTCGCTAAAATCTTACAATTAGAACCCGTTCTTGATAAGAAGCCTGGCGCTTTATCAGGTGGTCAACGTCAACGGGTAGCATTAGGACGAGCAATGGTGCGTAATCCCAAAGTGTTTTTATTAGATGAACCTTTATCTAACTTGGATGCGAAATTACGTGTGTCGATGCGTGCTGAAATCGTGGCCTTACATCGTGAATTAAAAAACACCTTTATCTATGTGACCCACGACCAAACCGAAGCCATGACCATGGGGGATCGGATTGCGGTGATGTCGGTTGGGAATGTCGAACAATTTGACACACCAGCTAATTTATATCATAATCCTGCAAATGCTTTTGTCGCTGAATTTATTGGTAGTCCGCAAATGAATATGCTATCATCTAAATTAGTCATGCAGAATGGTAAACCATCATTTGCTTTATCGGATCGCACGATTGAACTACCAAATGAAATCGCCGAACGCTTAATTGTGCCGGTTGGCAATCAAGAAATATTAGTCGGCATTCGTCCTGAAAACATTAAATATAAAAAGGTGAATGATGACTCTTCTGTGTTCACGGTAACGGCTAATAATGTCGAACAAATCGGTTCTGATACCTATGTTTACTTTGAATTCCCAGATGCTATCCGTCAATGCGCTGCACGTTTTAATCCGCCACGTATTATTTCATATGGTCAAGCGGTTCATGTAAAAATGGATTTAACAAAATTAAGTCTCTTTGATAAAGCAACTGGTAAAACCATTCTCTCACCAAAAGAATTAGCAGAGGAGTTGTAAAAATGACATTTGTAATCGCACATCGGGGTTATAGTGAGCTATACCCAGAAAACACCATGTTAGCCTTAAAAAAATCGGCTGAATATGAGGCTTATGGCATTGAATTAGATGTTCATTTAACTAAAAATGAACAAGTGGTCATTTGTCATGATGAAAAAATTGATCGGACTTCGAATGGAACGGGCTATTTAAAAGATTTAACTTTAGAAGAAATTCAACAATTCTCTTTCACTAATGGTCTAGAGATTCCTGAAGGAACGAACCATGAAGACATTACCGCACCTACTTTAGATGCGTTTTTTGAATGGTTAATTGAAACACCTTTAATGGTCAATATTGAAATCAAAAATAATATTTTCGTTTATCCTGGCATCGTCGATAAAACCCTTGCCTTAATTGAAAAATATAGCGTTGAAGATCGTGTGATTATTTCATCTTTCAATCATCATACTATCCAAGAAGTGAAAGAAAAAGCACCGCACATTGCTTGCGGGTTCTTATCGGATACAGCCTTATTAGAGCCGGGTAACTATTGTGCTCACTATGGTGTTGAATATTATCATCCCGTTTTCGTTAGCTTAACGAAAGAAGATTTTAAAAATTTGGCTGATAAAGGTATTAAAACCAATGTCTGGACCGTCAACGAACAAGAACATTTTGAAATGATGGTAGCGCAAAAGGTCAATGCGGTCATTACCAATCGCGTAGAGTTAGCTAATAAAGTCGTCGCTCATGCTTAATGTTTAGTATCTTAAGATCAAATTACCTGGAAGTGGCATAGTCAAAATTTTTCCAACTTCATCACGCATAATAGATCGTATTTGTAGCTCAATGTACGCTACTGAGCATAAACTTAATAAATTTAGTCAAGTTATTGTTCGATAATTAAAAGCGCAGTGGTTGAGTGGCCTCAATCTGCTTCTTAAAGAGGTTAGGGATAGAGCTGGTAAAATCAATTAAGTTATTGTTTGTTAATTAAATGCGCAGTGGTTGAGTGACCTCAAACTGTGTCATTCGACTTGTTTGAAGCCTACTCAACTTGTGCGAGGGTGGACAGACGAAGCGAAAATCATTTGATTTTCTACTTTTGGTTCACTCGCAATCGACAACAATAGCATAGTTTATACTAGGAGACTGGATAGAAATAATAATCTATCTGGTCTATTATTTATTTTAATAAATTAGTTAAACTTTTCACAAATACATTGAAAATCCATTAGCTTAGTGATAAAATTAATTTATAAGAAAAGGAGAGGGTTTTCATGAGAGAGAAATTTTTAGCAAGAGATTATGTTAATAATGACTATAAAGATATCGTATTCAATCGTCGTTCTTGTCGCCGATTTGACCCTAGTCAAAGTATTAGTCGTGATGAAATCGTCGAAATGTTAGATGAAGCGACAATTACACCATCCGCATGTAACTTACAATCATGGCACTTTGTCGTCGTTGATAATGAAGAAGCTCGTAACAAAGTCAAAGCAATCACGATGCCGTTTAACTACCCTCAATTAGAAACAGCACCAGTTACAATCTTTATATTAGGCGATACTCACTCACATAAAGTTTATCGCGAAGTTTGGACAAAAGTGTATGAAGAGGGAAAAATTACCAAAGAAAAATTAGACGCCATCTTCAATTCATTTTTACCATTATATGAGAAAGCTGATCGCGACTTTTTAATTAAAGATGCGACCTTAGACAGTTCAATGTTAGCAATGCAATTATTATTGGTTGCTAGAGCACACGGATATGAAGCGAATGCGTGGGCAGGCTATAATTCAAAAGATTTAGTTGCAACTTTAGAACTTGATAGCGAACGTTTCGTACCTATTATGGCCATTTCAATTGGTAAACCAGGCGAAGAACCAATTGAATCAACACGATATGATGTGAATTCTAAAATTAACTTTTTAGCTTAAAAATTTGAAACCATTAGAAGCAGGAGAGACTGCTTTTAATGGTTTTTTAGTTAAAGTTATCTAATGATAAAGAGTTATAACATTATCCTTATTATTAATATATTTATTAATGATTAAAGTTAATAGTTTAAACTAAAGTTTCTCAGGCTAGTATTTAAATAAACCATTCTAAAAATTATGAACGAATCGTATAACTCGATAAAAGTATTTTTTTTATTAACATAAAAAGTAATTTTTGTTAGTTTTTTATTTTTTTGTTAATAATATAAAATTTAACTAAAAATTGACATATTTTTTGTTTCTAATATAATTTATATGAAAACATAGAAAGGAGGACAGTTATTTTAGTCTCTAGGTTTTATATTATTAATATTATTGAGGAGGATTGTTATGAAAAGGGATAAATGTATTATAGTTGTTTTTTGTTGCATTATTTTTTCACTAATACAATTTCCAAAAGCGGTCTTAGCTGAAACAAATATAATTGACTATAAGTATTCTCAATACGATGTAGAAGACAAAAATATAAAAAATTTTTTATTTGAAATTGGCGAATCTCTCGAAGATACAAATAACATTTTGAAACAGTATCCACAAATGTTAGAAATATTAAATAATAACTGCGAAAATATTACATATTCATACGATGTACATTCTTCAAATGATGAATACGTTAATAAAAATTTAACAGAATTAGAGATTAATGAAATTATGCCTAACGCTGAATATTATATCGAAGCGTTTGCGAGTCCTAGTTATAAAAAGGTAATTGTAAGTAGAATATATGGCAGTCAATTTGATATTCCTCAGTCAATATATTATGACCAAGATGGATATGTAGGCTATCTTCCTTTAACTTATATCGAAAAAGATAAAGAGCTTCCAAGATACACTGCAGTTTTCGGTGGAATGGTTGTTAAGAAAGGGCCAGGTGTTAGATAATGCTTAAACATTCTAGATTAATTTTCTATTTTGTATTTTGTTTGATTTTTATAAATATTTTCTCATCTAAAGTATTTGCATCTGACAATAATATTAGAGAAGAAGAAATTTCATATTTAACAGAACCTTTAATTGAAAATGTAGTAAAAGAAGAAATATTAAATCAAGAAAT
>NZ_BCQX01000070.1 GCF_001552295.1 Globicatella sanguinis NBRC 15551
ATAGAGGAGTCCTACCTCCTCTTCCTATCCTTATTATATCCAACATTAAATATTACAACAATAGAAGTATTATTGTTTGCATTATGTTGCAAGCCTTTTTTTAGTTTATTTAAAAGAAAGGATAAAAACAATGATAATAAACTATATAGTTGTATCCACAATTTTTTTGATAAATGTATCCGTTAGCTTATGAATAGTGGGTCTCTTCTTTGCTTCGTATATATACATCTTATCTTCTAATCCTTTAACAAGTGGACGAAGAGTATTCCTATGAATTCCTAATATTTCTGAAATATCATTATCAGTTAGTATCCCATTAAACAAAGTACTTTGTGACATCAAAAACATTATTTCTCTTTCTTTTTCATTAAGTTTACTATCACTTTCAAGTGTTATATAAGTTCTATCTAACATATTTTTACTTTCTTCTAAATTTCTAATGAGCTCTTTTTGCCCATCTAATACTATATCTAGCATCATAAATACAAACATTGTACCTTCCCCACAGTTATTAATTCTACTCGTAATATCAAATGCTTTATAATACTTTTCTTTATGATAGTTTATCATGTGAGAGAAACTTAGTGCTGTTAAAGGATCAAGTTTATCTGATAAATATTTACAAGTTATATATCTACCAGTTCTGCCATTACCATCATAAAATGGGTGAATATATTCAAAGAAGTAATGAGAAAGCATTACCTTAATTAAATATGGAAAGTCATCACTATTCAAAAAGTCTAGAAATTTATTTAAATCTCTTACAATGCTTTCTTCATCTGGATTACCTCTATGTATTACCTTTTCACCTTGCGTTATTTTTATCGAACCTTTTCTAAATAGAAATCCATCCAATTCATTATCATTTGTTATTTCATCAAATACTAAATCATTATAAATTTCTCTGATTTCCTCTAACTTTGTTAAAGGTGTAAATTCTTCTTCAAACAAATATTTATATAGTTTTACAATTCCTGTAAATCTTCTATTATTTTTTTTATCAACATATAACAGAGCTTCTTCAATTTCTTGTCTTGTACTTCTAATCCCCTCGATATCATTAGTGCTTTGGATTTCATTAATCAAAACATTATCTATAAATGACATTTTAGCTATTTCAGGTAATAGATTTAATAAGCGTGTGATTTTATCCGCATTATTATTTATTTTTTCTTGGATCATGATAAGCTCTATGTTAGATACAACAAATAGTTTGAATTTTTTCTTCGTCTCCCTTACTTCAAGTTTCTTATTAAAGGGAAAAATTTTTAAATTTGTTAGTAAAGTTCCATAGCCGTTAATTCTTTTTTCATATTCTTGTATAAAGTTATGTTCATTTCTAAATTTTACCTTCTCTAAAGATTCATATGACACAAAATCACCTCAAATAGTATTGTTTTTCAAATAATACTATTTATTTAATACAAAATCAACCGTTTTTGTAGTAATTGCCACTTTAAATAATTATATTCAAACAATTTTGTATAATTTTGTCCTTTATAATTTTTAATCAATTAAAGTCAAGTCCATAATATTGTGTAAAATTAACTAGCACATAATTTTACTAAATACGTCAATTTTTAATAAACCTTAATCAATTCCTTAGTCACTCATAAAAACAATCAAAAAAATAAGCTAGGAACGTTGATATAATAACATTCCTAGCTCATAGTTAGTAACTACCCCACACTACCTTCCATTTCATAACTGATCAATCGGTTTAATTCAACTGCATATTCCATCGGTAATTCTTTGGTAAACGGTTCAACAAATCCCATGACAATCATTTCAGTAGCAGCCGCTTCTGATAAACCGCGACTCATTAAATAGAATAATTGTTCTTCTGATATGCGCGATACTTTGGCTTCGTGTTCTAAAGCCACTTGGCCATTATGAATTTCATTAAATGGAATGGTATCTGATTTTGATTTTTCATCCATAATAATCGTATCACATTCAATATGCGACATGGATCCTTGTGAATTTTTACCAAAATAGACTTGTCCACGATAGTTGACACTACCACCGTCTTTCGCAATCGATTTAGAAACGATTGAGCTCGAGGTATTTGGTGCATTGTGATAGATTTTGGCACCGGCATCTTGAATTTGATTCGCTCCAGCAAAGGCAATGGACATGACGGTACCACGAGAACCTGGACCTTGTAAGTAAACACTTGGATATTTCATGGTCACTTGAGCACCAAGGTTACCGTCAACCCACTCCATTGTCGCGCCTTCATGAGCAACCGAACGTTTGGTTACTAAATTATAAACATTATGAGACCAGTTTTGAATGGTGGTATAACGGCAATAGGCATCCTTTTTGACAATAATTTCCACCACTGCACCATGTAAAGAAGCGGTTGAGTAAGTCGGTGCTGTACAACCTTCAACATAGTGAATGCTGGCACCTTCATCGACAATAATCAAAGTCCGTTCGAATTGTCCAGTTCCTTCATTATTAATTCTAAAGTATGTTTGTAATGGAATATCGCATTTTACGCCTTTTGGAACATAAATAAAAGTTCCACCACTCCAGACGGCTCCATTTAATCCCGCGATAAAATTATCAGTGGGCGGTACCACTGTTCCAAAATGTTCTTTAAAAATTTCTGGGTATTCCTTTAAAGCTGTATCCGTATCAGTAAATAAAATACCTAGTTTATCAAACTCGGCTTTTAAATTATGATAAACAGCTTCTGATTCATATTGCACGGCCGCCCCTGCTAAATAAGCACGTTCAGCTTCAGGTATACCAAGTCGTTCAAAGGTATTTTTGATTTCTTCAGGGACATCATCCCAGCTTCTCGCTGGTTTATTAGTGGCTTTTTGATAATAAGTAATATCATCAAAGTCTAAGCCAGATAAATCCGGTCCCCAATTAACTTTTTTAGCATTATAATAGGCATCTAAAGCTTTTAAGCGATAGTCTAACATCCATTGGGGTTCATTTTTTTCTTTTGAAATGGTGCGTACCACTTCTTCTTTTAAACCTTTTCCAGTTGAGAAAATGATTTCTGCATTGTCTTTAAAACCATAAGCATAGTCATCCACGACTGGCACTTCATGTTCTCTTACTACTTCAGTCATCTAAATCACTCTCTTTCTGTGGGTCGACTGCCCCTGCTGCAGCTTTCCAAGCTAATACCGCACATTTATAACGTGCAGGAAATTGTTTAACTCCTTCAAGGAAATAAGCATCTTTTAAGGCAAGCTCCCATTGTTCATCAATGGTTTCTCCTTTAACCAATTGATTAAAAACGTCAATTAACTTTAAGGCTTTATCAATAGTAAGTCCTTTAATAGCCTCTGTCATCATACTCGCACTGGCCATACTAATCGAACATCCATGTCCGGTATAAGCCACTTCTTCAATCATCTGATCCTTCACTACCATTTGCACCATAATAGCGTCACCGCAGGTTGGATTTAATAATTCCATGTGATGGGTTGCATTGTCTAAAGCATAACGGTGATGAGGATGTTGTGCATGATCTAAAATCACTTCTCGATATAAATGAGATAAATTAGATAGGCCCATTAAAAAACTCCTTTACCTTTTTCGTTACTTCAATAAAATGGTTTACTTCTGCTTCTGTATTATAAACGGCTAAGCTGGCTCTTAAAGTCGCATGAACACCTAAATAGCGCATCAAAGGTTGCGCACAATGATGACCAGCTCTAACGGCAATCCCTTCCATATCATAACCGGTCGCCGCATCATGCGGGTGAACCCCTTCAATATTAAAGCTTAAAATGCCATTTTGCCCTTGGTGATAGACGGTCACGCCATCGATTTCAGACATCCCCTGTGTTAACCGTTGAGTTAGCTCTTGGACATGAGTTTGTATAGGTTTCATGCCGTTGTCGTTTAGCCAATCAATCGCTGCACCTAATCCAATGACTTCCGCAATGGGTGGTGTTCCTCCTTCAAATTTCCAAGGTGCTTCTTTATAATTACTGGTTTCATCTCCGACATAATGAATCATTTCTCCACCATAAAAGAATGGCTGACATGTTTCATGATGACGACGATTGAGATAGCAAATTCCAATACCCGTTGGTCCATATAATTTATGACCACTAAAACAATAAGCATCGACATCTAAGGCTTCAATATCTAGACTTTGATGAGCGACCGCTTGGGCACCATCCACTACCACGATGATATTATGTTGATGTGCCCACTCAGTCAATTGTCGAATAGGTTGTTCAACGCCTAATACATTGGAAACATGTTGGATTACCAAAGCTTTAACGGATTTTAACGCTTCTGCTTGAGGCAATTGAGCCAAATCAACAGTAAAATCCTCTGTTAAAGGTAACATTTTTAATTGGGCTCCTGTTCTTTGACAAACGGCTTGCCAAGGAACAAAGTTAGAATGATGCTCTAAGGCCGTGGTTAAAATAATATCGCCCGTTGTCATGATTGGTTCCACCAAACTACGTGCTAAAAAATTAAGACTTGCCGTTGTCCCACTTGTATATATGATTTCATTCGTTGCTTTAGCGCCGATAAATTGAGCCACTTTCGTTCGAACCGTTTCATACTGGGTGGTCGCTCTTTCAGCTAAGCTGTGAACACCGCGATGAATATTAGCATTGTCTTCTTGATAATAGCGCATCATTGCCTCCAATACGGCCTGTGGCTTCTGGGTAGTGGCTGCATTATCAAAGTAGATCAACGGCTCATCATTGACCGTTTGATTTAAAATCGGGAATTGTTGACGTAATGGATTAATCATTTAAATCATCTGCCTTAATACTCATTAACTTATGATCAATAACTTCCATTAATTCATCGCGTACTTTTTGTGAAGGCATACTTAAAATAACCGGTCCTAAAAATCCACGTATGACTAAATATTCTGCTGTTTCTTTTGTTAAACCACGACTCATTAAGTAATGCAATTGTTGTTCATCGACTTGTCCAATACTTGCAGCATGGCCTGCGGTCACTTCAAACTCTTCAATTAATAAAATCGGATTGGCATCTCCGCGTGCTTTATCTGATAACATTAAAACGCGACTCTCTTGTTGCGCATCAGCATGTTTGGCGCCATTTTCAATTAAACCAATGCCATTAAAGGTCAAGGTCGAACGGTCTAAGATGACGCCATGTTGGAAAATATTCCCAATCGTATGGTGACCACGATTAACAACTTTTGAATCAATGGCTTGAACTTGCTTATTAGAAGAAATACCGACAATCGCCACTTGTGATTCAGATCCATTACCATCTAAATAAGTATCCAAATCTAAAATAACATTACTATCATTCATTTCTCCAATCGCCCAATCGATATGAGCATCACGTTCAGTCCTTGCATAGCGTTTAATATAGGCATGGGTAGTTTGTGGTAAGGTATCGATAGCCATATATTTTAAACGAGCTCCTGCTTTTACTATCACTTCAACGATAATAGTCGCACTAAAGGTTGCTTCTCCTTCAGCTTGAACACGCTCTAAGTAATCAACTGAACTGTTCTCATCTACAACGATTAAGACGCGTTTATTAAATGCTTGATGATAACGGGCATCGGCCATTAAAATACTTTCGATTGGTAATTCAATTTCAACATTTTTGGGCACATAAATAAACAATCCACCATTCAGATGTGCGGTGTTATAGGCAACCACTTTATCCGTATGATGTTCAATGACGGTACCGAAATATTGTTGGACTAAATCAGGATATTCGACTAGCGCCTCAAATAAATCCATTAGGATGACGCCTTGTTCTTTTAAGTCTATTGGTAAGCTCTCCATAATGGTACTATTACCTGCTTGAACGATTTTGGCTCCTTCTGCTTCGGCCAATTCTAACGCAGCGGCTGTTCCATAAGTTAAGGGGTCCATCATTGCTTCCACATCAACAATTTTGGTGTTAAATAATGGCCAACGATGAAATTTAGCGCGCTCAATTACCGGCAGTGCTAATGTTGCCCATTTTTCACTTGCTTCATCACGCAATTGAGTAAACCATTCTGGTAATTCATAAGCATATGGTAATAATTCATATTGTGAGTGTAATTCATTTAATGACATTAAATTCACTCCTATTCTTTCTCTTCTAACGTTAGACCTAATTCTTCACTAATCCCTTTATAACCCTCTGCTTCTAAGCGTTGTGCTAACTCAGGTCCTCCGGTCATGACAACTTTTCCGTCCATCATAATATGAACGACATCTGGTTCAATATAATTTAATAAACGTTGATAGTGAGTAATGATTAAGGAACCAAATTGCTCACCCCGCATTGCATTAACACCTTTAGAAACAACTTTTAAAGCATCAATATCTAATCCAGAGTCAATCTCATCTAAAATCGCAAATTTTGGCTCAATCATTAAGCATTGTAAAATTTCATTACGTTTCTTTTCTCCACCAGAAAATCCTTCATTCAAATACCGTCCTGCCATTTCTTCAGGCATATCTAATAAGGCCATCTTTTCGTCTAGTTTTTTAATAAACGTCCGCACGTCCATCTTATCATCTTCAGCCCGGCGTGAGTTGATTGCTGCTCGCATAAATTCTGCATTGGTCACGCCAGGAATTTCACTTGGATATTGAACTGCTAAAAATAGACCGGCACGCGCTCTTTCATCAACTTCCATCTCTAATACATTCTCGCCATCAAGTAAAATTTCACCTTGAGTGACCTCAAACGCAGGATTGCCCATAATTGCGGCTGCTAAGGTTGATTTTCCGGTACCATTGGGTCCCATTACGGCATGAATTTCACCGGTATTCAGTGTTAAATTCACACCTTTTAATATTTCTTTGTCTTCAATTCTGACATGTAAATCTTTAATTTCTAAAACAGACATGTGAACGCCTCCTTAAATTTATAAATATATTGTAACTAAATTTTATTGGTCTTTCAATCTTTTCCCAAATTCAACTAACATTCTAAATTCATAGCACATTTGTGAAATAAATAATAGTAAAGAACATTGATACTTGCACTATCAAATATTGGGAGTGGACCAGAAGTGAAAATTGAATAATTTTCTACTTCTGGTCTACTCCCTATTTTAAATGCTTGCTTCACGATAGGATAATGCAGATAGCTGATGTTGATAGTCAGCTAAAAATTGAAGTACCCACTGAGGATTGGTTTTAGCATACTCTCTAAGACTCCAACCAATCGCTTTATTAATAAAGAATTCATCGCTACCTAAATTATTTAAAATGATGGCGGTTAACAATTCCGTATTTGTTTTATCTTTACGTCCAATTTGATGATCTATGGCTAAGCGTCTAAGCCAAATATCCTCATTCTTTGACCATTCAAGCATTAAATGATCGACCCGATTATCTGTTTACCCAATATTACCGATTAAACGATCTAATCGGTCAATAGTATCCCACCATTGATGGTGCTTAGCCAAGTGATATAAGTTAGAAATATCATCATATGTTAACCATTTGGTCATCGCTTGTAAATAATCCAATGCGACATAATGCAGCTCACGAAATTGACTATCATAACAATCGTTCACAAATTGCCAATCGATTGTTTGAGTTGCTTTTTCATTTTGAATAAATTCTTTAATAAGCGCTTTTCTTACAGGTGTCTTGACGCCCAAAAATTCAAATTGATTGCGCATATATTGTTTCATTTCCACCGCTTTCTGTGGGTTTGCATTGGATTTTAACTTCGTCAAAATAATTTCAAATTTTGAGGACACGTTGGCACCTTCCTATTCTTCATCTTAAAAAAGACTACCAATAACAAAAGATTTGCTGTTGGTAGTCTATACTATCAGGATTAACGATTATTTAAAATATCATCCATTAAGTTTTCATTGAATACACCTTTTCTTAACATCGCAATTTCTTGCTTGTAAGGGGCTACTTTTACCTTCTCATTATCGGGTTTTGGCACCCATGGTGTTTCTAAGATTTTGGGTAAATGCATCAATTGTGGATGGTGTACCAATTTATTGATGGTTTCAAAACCAATCGACCCTAAGCCAATATTTTGATGACGGTCTTTATTACTATGGAATGGATTTTTTGAATCATTAATATGGATGACTTTTAAGCGATCTAAACCGATGATTTTATCAAATTGGTTTAACACGCCATCTAAATCATTGACAATATCATAACCCGCATCATAAACATGACAGGTATCGAAAGTAACCGATAATTTATCATTATGGGTAACACCATCAATCATTTGTGCAATTTCTTCAAAAGTACGTCCTAATTCCGTACCTTTTCCGGCCATTGTTTCTAAAGCGATTTGCACGTTTTGATCCGGGCGAATCACTTCATTTAGACCTTTGATAATTTGGGCAATCCCCACCGCTTCACCTGCTCCAACATGACTTCCAGGATGCAAAGTAACCTGATTGGCACCTACCGCTTCCACACGATTAATTTCTTCTCTTAAAAATTCAACTGCGAAATCAAAATATCCTTCTTTAGTGGTATTGGCTAGGTTTACGATATAAGGAGCATGGACGGTAAAGAAATCAATACCATTAGCTGCCATAAATTCACGAGCTTCTTCAATTTTAAAAGTCGAAATATCTTTACGACGTGTGTTTTGTGGTGCGCCCGTATAAATCATAAAGACATTGGCACCGTAAGAAGCAGCTTCTTTGGCTGAACCTAGAAGCATATCCTTACCTGACATTGAAACATGAGATCCAATAAACATTAATTTACTCTCCTATTCTTGAATGCGTAAATGTAATTCTCTAACTTGATCATTTGCAACATAACTTGGGGCATTTGACAATAAGTCGACTCCACGCCCTGTTTTAGGGAAGGCAATCACTTCACGAATATTTGGTTCTTTAGCTAAAATCATGACTAAGCGATCTAAACCTAATGCTAAGCCACCATGTGGTGGGAAGCCATAATCAAAAGCATTCATTAAGAAACCAAATTGTTCTTGTGCTTGTTCCGGTGTAAAACCTAATAATTCAAACATTTGATTTTGCATTTCACGCGTGAAGATACGGATTGAGCCGCCACCAATTTCATAACCATTTAATACAATATCATATGCTTGTGCTAATGCATTAGCTGGGTCTTCTTTCATTGCCGTTAAGTCCATATTTTGAGGGGCGGTAAACGGATGGTGCATTGCCACATAACGTTTGGCTTCTTCATCATATTCGAATAATGGCCAATCAGTAATCCAAACAAAAGCTAATTCATCTTGATCGAATAATTCATGCTTTTTGGCTAAACGAACACGTAATTCACCTAAAGAAGCTGCTACGATATCTTTTTGATCGGCTACGAAGAACAAGATGTCACCTGGTTCAGCATTCGTTGGCTCAGTGATGGCTTTATAACTTGTCTCATCAGCAAAGAATTTAGCAATCGGACCATTGAAACCTTCATCGGTAATTTTTAACCATGCTAACCCTTTCGCACCATAAGGCTTCACGATATTAATCAGTTCATCGGCTGTTTTACGCGTATAAGCATCCGCTAACCCTTTTAAGTTAATGGCTTTTACTTGTCCGCCGTTTTCAATCGTAGATTTAAAGACACCAAACTCAGATTGAGCAGCAAATTCTGATAAATCAACTAGTTTCATTTCAAAACGAATATCCGGTTTATCTACCCCATATTCATTCATTGCCTTTTCATAAGTCATTGTTGGAAAAGCTTCTGTCATTTCAACGCCACGAGCTGCTTTTACGACTCGTTTTAACATTTCTTCAACGATTGCTTGAATTTCTTGTTGTGATAAGAAGCTTGTTTCTAAGTCGACTTGAGTAAATTCGGGTTGACGATCACCACGTAAATCTTCGTCACGGAAACAACGAACAATTTGATAATAACGGTCAATACCAGCACCCATTAATAATTGTTTAAAGATTTGTGGTGATTGAGGCAAAGCATAGAACTTACCCGCTTCACGACGCGTTGGCACTAAATAGTCACGTGCACCTTCTGGGGTTGATTTGGTTAAATAAGGTGTTTCGACATCGATAAAATCAAGACTATCTAAGTATTCACGAATGGCTTTTGTGACATTGTGACGTAAACGTAAATTGTTGAACATATTAGGACGACGTAAATCTAAATAACGATTACGTAAACGTACTTCCTCTTCAACATCTAAGCGTTCTTCAATATAAATGGGCGGTGTTTTGGCTTTGGCTAATACATTTAATTCATGAGCCATTAATTCATATTGTCCGGTCGGAATATTCGGGTTAATTTGATCAGCGACACGTTTATTTAACACTCCTGATACTTCTACGACATATTCGCTTCGTAAATGATCCGCTAAATCCATTTGTTCAACCGATAAATTTTCGGCATTAAATACAACTTGACAAAATCCTTCACGGTCACGTAAATCGATAAAGATAACGCCACCTAAGTCACGACGTCTTTGTACCCAACCTTTAAGCGTAATTGTTTTACCAACTAATTCTTCACTTACTAAACCTGCATATACTGTTCTTTGTTCCATGTTTATTCTCCTCTAAAGTACTTATCGATGGCTGAAGTATCGGTTGTCAACTCACGATAAATGTTCTCGAAATCTGCTAATAAATCATCAATAGCCACTTCTTTTTGTTTATCTAATGCTTTATTTTTGATGGTAACCTTACCAGTCTCTAATTCATTTTCACCTAACGTTAAGGTTAACTTAGCATTTAATTTATCTGCTGTTTTAAATTGGGATTTTAAGCTACGACCTAAATAATCACGTTCAGCTAAATAACCTGCTTGTCGAGCTGCTTGAACGATTTGTAAAGCTTTAATATTAACCGCATCTCCCATTGTTAATACAAACAAATCTAATGGTTCTTCTTCTGGTAATTCAATCTTTTGTTGTTCTAATAATAATAATAAGCGTTCCATCCCTAATCCAAAACCAAAGCCAGGTGCTTGGGGACCGCCTAATTGTTCCACTAATCCATCATAACGTCCCCCACCGATGACGGTCGATTGAGCGCCAATCGCATCATCATTGACAATGATTTCAAAAATCGTATCTTGATAATAATCTAAACCTCGTACAATCAAAGGATTGACGGTATAAGGAATGTCTAAAGCTTTTAACATCGCTTGAACTTGTTCAAAATGTTGACGGCTTTCTTCACTTAATAAATCTAAAATTGTAGGTGCTTGTGCTACTAAGGCTTTATCTTTGGCATCTTTACTATCTAAAATACGTAAAGGATTATCCGCTAAACGGCGTTTAGAATCTTCACTTAATTGATCCTTTAAAGGAGTAAAATACTCGATTAAGGCTTCACGATATTTTTGACGATCCGCTGGTTTACCTAATGAATTAATGTTTAATTCCACATTTTCAACTTCTAATTCAGTTAAAATATCCCAAGCTAAACCAAT
Source organism: Globicatella sanguinis NBRC 15551 (assembly GCF_001552295.1). Classification (GTDB taxonomy): domain Bacteria; phylum Bacillota; class Bacilli; order Lactobacillales; family Aerococcaceae; genus Globicatella; species Globicatella sanguinis. The sequence continues at coordinate 11,349 of NZ_BCQX01000070.1, forward strand.
CACTTCAGCATCAGTGGCAGGATTAGTACTTCCTAATACCTCAACCCCAATTTGATGGAATTGACGTTGACGCCCTGCTTGTGGACGCTCATAACGGAACATTGGTCCGATATAATAAACTTTTAAAGGTTGTGGATGTTCAGGACCAAATAACTTGTGTTCAACGTAAGCACGCACAATCGCGGCTGTCCCTTCAGGTCTTAACGCTAGATCACGATCACCTTTATCTTTAAAGTCATACATTTCTTTCGAAACAATATCACTCGTGTCACCGACTGAACGAGCAAATAATTCTTTCGCTTCAAAAATCGGTGTTCTTATCTCTTTAAATTGATAAGTGTCAAAAATCGCTCTAACAGTATCTTCTAAATATTGCCATTTATAACTATCTTTAGGCAGAATATCTTCTGTCCCTTTCATCTTTTTAATCATTTTCGTTCCTCCTCAATGGAATGGTTTTAGTATTATCAAATAATCAATTTTGTACTTCGAGTGTGATAATTTTTAAATTTGATGGATGCGGAAGTGGGCAAGAAGTAGAAAATCAAATGATTTTCACTTCGTCTGTTCACCCCCGCCCAGTTGGGAGTGGACCAGAAGTAG
>NZ_BCQX01000071.1 GCF_001552295.1 Globicatella sanguinis NBRC 15551
CGAAATCATTCGATTTTCTTCTTTGGGTCCACTCCCAAATGTGCGGGGGTGGACAGACTAAGCGAAATCATTCGATTTTCTACTTTTGGTCCACTCCCAACTGTGCGGGGGCGGACAGACGAAGCGAAATCATTCGATTTTCTACTTCTTGTCCACTCCCTTAACACCTTCAATTGCCGTCCTTAATTTAACTTTAGTTTAAAGGGAATGTATAGTATAATTAATCAATGTGGGAGCTTTCCTATAATTGTCATTCAGAGAGGAAGATTATATGTCTAAAATTAAAGAAGCATTTGACAAGATCTTAGCTGAGAAGAAGATACCAGCTAATTATAAAGAAATTGAAAATGGGCACCATTTATATCGCTTGCAGTTTAAGGCCAGTGAAACAAAATTATTAATGGTCGAAATTATTATTCAAGAAAGTGAAGATCCATATGTCGATAGTCAAATTATTTATCGCCATGTTCATCTTTTAAATGATTACAATAAACGTGGTGAAGCTTTAGACTTAATCAATGAATTAAATGAAATGAAGACTGGCTATTATACTTTACATTTAGCATTGGATGGCGAAATTTTCTTAAGAAATATCATTCGCGTTGGCGAAGATGTCACGCCACTATATGAGACGGTAGTTTATGGAGCACGTATTGCTCGTGGTTTAATTCCTCCTTTAGTTGAGAAATTAGGTAAATCTGGCGAAATCGGGTAAGCTGCATGATAAATAAATATTTAAGTGAGCATCCAGAGGCGAATTTCTTTTTTCAAATATTTATTGCCTTGATATCCGCATTAATTTTCGGATTATCAATGAAATTTTTTCTAATTCCTGGAAATATTTTTAGTGCAGGAGCGACTGGTTTAGCGCAAATAATTAATTATTTTACCCGTGAAACGGCATTAGCAGCTATTTTTACCACCGGTAATCTTTATTTCATCTTAAATATTCCGTTGATCATCTTAGCTTATTTAAAATTAGGAAAAGAATTTACTGTTATGACTTTAATAGTCGTACTCTTTTCTTCATTAGCAACCAACTTATTTCCCTTAACCTATGTGTCGCAAAACCCACTTATTAATGCAGTAATTGGTGGTGTATTAACCGGTTTAGGAACAGGTATTACCATTAAGTATGGGATGTCAAGTGGTGGATTCGATATCTTATCGCTTTATTTATCGAAAACTTTTGGTTGGGATGTTGGCATGATGACTTTATTAGTCAATTCCATTATTATTATTGGTTCTGGTTTGCTATACAATCTAGAAACGGCTATCTTTACTTTGATTACGATTTTTGTAACTTCTCGTATGATCGATGCGATCCATACTGGAGAACAACGATTAACTGCTTTTATTGTGACGAATGATGCTGCTGCAGTGACCTCTAGTATTCGTACGCGTTTAATAAGAGGTTCAACCGTCATTGAAGCTCGCGGAGGTTATACAGGCGATAAGCGTGACTTAATTATGGTAGTCATTAATCGTTATGAATTACATGATTTGCAGTTAGCAGTTATAGAATCTGATAGTAAAGCATTTGTCAATATTATTCAATCAACTAAAGTATTAGGACAGTTTTTAACTAAAGAACAACAAAAATTAATGAAAACTCAGCCGATAAGATAAAGTAATTTGTGATGTCGTGACTGATTACTGATGGCTATCGAATGAGCTTTTGCGTTTATTTATATATTGACAAAAATATCGAAATCTATTTATGTCACTTTTTCTTAAAAATAATGATTAATAAGAGAATTATCCATCAATCATAAATAGACTAATATTAGTACGCTGATGCTAAAAGATGAACAAAGGGCAAATGACCAGAATGTAGCAATGGTTTACATAGAAAAGTCAAATCGTTGAATCATGATGCTTCTTTGGTAGTAAAAAGTTTGTTAGTCGATGGTTTGATCATTAATAATATTTCAATAATATTTAAAGACGAGACGATGGGCATTACTTGATTAATTTAGTCAAGTTTATTGTTCTTTACTGAATAGTTCAGTGTTTGAGTGGCCTTAATCTGCGTCTTAAAGACTTGTTTGAGACATACTCAACTTGTGCGGGAGTGAACAAATGAAGTGAAAATCATTCTATTTTCTACTTCTGGTTCACTCCCTCGTTTATTTTTAGTGATTCTTCACTGGAAAAAAGAGTAGGCGAGAAATTGACCAATCAACCGATTGATCAACTTTCCGCCTACTTTTAAAATTGTTATTTAATTATTTACGACGATTTTGTTTACCAGCATTACGACGTTTATTGTTTTCATTTACAGGTAAAACCGGTTGTTTAGTAGGAACTAAACGTTTTGAACCTTCAGCAGTTGTTTCGTTGGCTTTTTTAACCTTGGTGCGTTTTTGACGAGGAGAATTCTCAAATTTTTTAGCTTCATCATCAAGCATTTTTTGAATTTTAGGTCTCATAACATGATTTGAATAAAGTTGTTGAATGAAACTAAAAATACTACCCGTTAAGAAATAAATTCCTAAACCAGCATTAGATGCATAAGAAATCCAACCTAACATAATTGGATTCATTAACATCATAGAATTAGTAGTTGAATTGGCAGTTGGATTATCCGTTTTTGGAGTAGCGCGTTGCATTAACCAACCTTGTAAGAAGGCAAATACCACTACTAACGCGACAATCAATAAATTACGTTCACCTAAATGAATACCTAAGAATTTACTATCAATAATCTTTTGTGAAGATCGAATAGCGGTATAGACTGCTGAGATAATTGGCATTTGGATTAATAATGGTAAACATCCAGATAAGCCGCCAAACATATCAATATCATATTTTTTGTAAACAGCCATCAATTCATTATTTAAACGAGCTTTTTCAGTAGGGTCGTCTGTAGCATCGATTTCTGCACGAATTTCATCAATTTCTGGCTGTGCAAATTTCATTCTTGCTTGACTAATCATGGAAGATTTTGTCATCTTTAATGATGAAGGTAACATTAATAATCGGGTAATAATGGTAACGATGATAATTGCGACACCATAACTACCACCAAAGATATTAGCTAAGAAGTTTAAAAAGGCTGTTGCAGGTTTACCAAAATATTCATATACCCAACCTGTTGGGGTTCCATCTGCTGTATATTGCACGCATCCACTTGCTATTAAGACAATTCCAAACAATAATAATAGCATTGGAAGGTGTTTTTTTAATTTTTTCATTAATTCACTCTCCATTAACATTTCATACCTATATACTATAATGAAATATTAACAAATTTTCAACTGTTTTATAGAGAACGGTCTCAATTATCGAAAAATAAGTGATGATGTAAAGCAAAATGTGATAGCTAGCAAATCGACTAAACGGTATCAGTTAAGGCTGTTACAGCTATTTATTATTCAGTCTGTGGATCAGAAAACTGAAACATCATTTGGTCGGTTTTATTTACTATCTACTTTACTTTTAAAGCAAAAGGGTACAGCAAATGCGCTTTGTTTTACTTCTTTATTAATTCTGGCATTGATTAATGTTTTTTACTTCCTTCGCATGAAACCGAATTGTTGAGTTAATAGATTTAAATAAGTTATGATTGTTAATAGCGAATTGAAAAATCTTGGTAGGTTTCTGTTGGAGTGATCTCATTAATATCAATATTATCGATTTTAATTAGCCGATAAGGGGTATTAAAGACTTCGTCAATAAAGTGGTCTATTGAATTTTCATTAGTTTGAACGATTGCTTTGACGGTGCCATCATTTAAATTTTCAACAAAACCTTTAACTTGAGATTTAAGTGCGCACTGATAAACATGATAACGAAATCCGACCCCTTGAACAGTTCCTTTAAAAATAAGTTCATATGTATGCATAGCCCTCATCCTTTTCATTTTGTATGTTTTCATCATATCAAAAAAACCTGAATATGTGTTATAATAATGTGCAGAGAATTTAAGAAAGTGGAGTGTGAGCATTTTGGCTAAAAAAAATACCAACCAAAACAACTCAAAAAAACAAAAAAGTAGCACTCAGACAACTTTAAAATTAAAATATGAAATTACCTATTTAATAATAGGCTTAATTATTTTTTTTATTAGTTTATTATCATTATTTGATGGTGGTTTTGTCGGTAATTTATTTGCGAATAGTTTTCGTTTATTAATTGGTGAAACCTATACCTTATTTTTACTCAGTGCTATTTTATGGGCAACCTATTTAATTTTAAAAGGACATTTACCTAAAATTCGATGGTGGCGCTATTTAGGGGCCTTTTTAATTTTAGTATCCTTAACGACAGTATTACATTTTAATTTATTTAATAGTGTCGAACCTTCAGCTATCTTTCGATTAACTTACGAACGATTTCAAAATGATTTTCTTGTGAGCCAAAATCGAACGGATTTAGGAGGCGGATTTTTAGGAGCCGCTTTTTATTCAACTTTAGGCTATCTATTTGGTCGTTGGGGTACCTATTTATTTTCCGGTATTCTTTTCATTATTGGCTTTTGTTTAGTTGAAAACATCAGTTTTGAGATGTTGAAACAATTTTTCCACAATACATTTGTAGGTATCCGCAATATCTTTAAAAAATTATTCCCTAATTTTGAAGAGATTAAAGATGTATTCAATGATCAGGCGATGGATGTCGCCATTTTACAAGAAGATGATCCAGATAAGATTGAACCGTTTAATTCAGATGAAAAAGTGTCTGACACAATGGTTACTGATAAGAAACCTTCTTTATTTAATCGACTGTTTAAAGATAAACCTGTAGCAAATCAAACAGACGATTTGTATCAGACAGCTTATAAACCAACTTATCAACATGCTGGAACTAGAGAATTTAAACCTTATGATTTAGAAAAAGAGCCAGTTGTCAACCGTATAGTGCGTGAAGAAAAGGTATTGGATTTAGATTATTTTGATTATAATCATAATTTAAGAAAACAACCTAAGGAGCATAACCAACCAGCTAAACCTAATCCAATTAAACCAATTATTATCAGCTCTAATCAAGCGATACAGAATGAATCAGAAGCTTACCAAGACACAATAACTAAAGAAGAATACTCTGTTCAGGAAGAAATCCCAACTACCAAAGAAACAACTGAGGACTTACAGAATATTGAAGGTGTAGAACGTCCGAGTCAACGCATGAGTTCGGCGGGACATTGGCAAAATCAAGCAGCCAGTACTCAAGATTTGACGACTGATGAGATTGAAAAAGTACTGGATTCGGCGGAAATTGCTGAACCCAAAGCCAATAAGAAACCAGCTCAAGTTAAGAAAGGCAAAAAATTAACCTTACCCGGTAAAAACTTATTGAAAAAAATACCACCGGTTGACCAAAGTGAAGAATATGAACGTATTAATGAAAATATCGAAAAATTAGAACGTACCTTTGAAAGTTTTGGCGTAAAAGCCAAAGTGGTACAAGCTAATTTAGGCCCCTCGGTAACGAAGTACGAAATTGAACCGGCAGTAGGAGTGAAGGTTAGTAAAATTGTTTCTTTATCTGATGATATTGCCTTGGCATTAGCCGCACGTGATATTCGGATGGAAGCACCGATTCCGGGCAAATCATTGATTGGGATTGAAGTACCGAATAATCAAGTTAGTCCGGTTTCCTTTTGGGAAATTATTGATGCCGCACTTGAGAGTAAAAACTTATTGGAAGTGCCATTGGGACGTGACATCTCGGGGTCGGTCTGTTTAGCTGATTTAAGCAAGATGCCTCACTTATTAATTGCTGGAGCTACTGGTTCAGGTAAATCGGTGGGGATGAATGTTATTATTGTGTCCTTGTTAATGAAAGCTCAACCGGATGAAGTTAAATTTTTAATGATTGATCCGAAAAAAGTTGAATTGACACTCTATGATGATTTACCACATCAATTGACACCTGTTGTCACTAATCCACGAAAAGCAGCTCAAGCTTTAAATAAAGTGGTTCAAGAAATGGAACGACGTTATGAATTATTTGCAGCGTCAAATGTGCGAAATATTGATAGTTATAATGAACAAGTCGATGACTGGAACAAAGAACAACGAGAGACCGTTTATGAAAAATTACCTAAAATTATTGTATTTGTTGATGAGTTAGCGGATTTAATGATGGTCGCAAGTAATGAAGTCGAAAATGCCATTATACGCTTGGCGCAAATGGCACGTGCTGCTGGGATTCATATGATTATCGCTACTCAAAGACCATCAGTGGATGTCATTACGGGGATTATTAAAGCCAATGTACCGAGCCGTTTAGCCTTTGCAGTTTCAAGTGGTACTGACTCACGAACTATTTTAGATAGTAATGGGGCAGAAAAATTACTTGGACGTGGGGATATGCTATTTCAACCAATGGGTAAAAATAAACCAGTTCGTGTTCAAGGTGCTTATATTTCAGATACAGAAGTTGAACGGATTACTGATTTCATTAAAGAACAACAAAAAGCTGATTACGAAGATTCACTGATTGATCTTGATGGGGAGAGTGAAAGTTCACTTGATGTGAGTGAAGATGAGTACTTTGAAGAGGCTGTCGCCATGCTTGAAGGACTTGAAACCATTAGTATTTCTCAATTACAACGTAAATTTAGAATCGGTTATAACCGGGCAGCCCGTTTAGTGGATGATATGGAAGCGGCAGGTTTAGTTGCTCCGCAAGATGGTAGTAAGCCACGTCAAGTATTATAGAATTGACTAGCATCCATTTAGATGATATGACCGAATATACACAAATCAATTAAATAAAAATAAAACGAGATTTAGCTAGACTCAAATGTCAATTCCTTTAAATCATAAAAAGAATGATAAGGAGCATTACGCCTAGAGCAAGCTAATCTCGTTTTTTTTTATAAACTTTGAATCAGTACCATATAAACAATTGTTCCAATACTAATACTTAATAATAAATTACGTTTGAATAAATGAACAATAATGACAACAACCGTTGCAATAATGCCATACCAGTTTTGTTGAGAAAATGGTATTTGATAATTTTTAAAAGCATAAATAACTAATAAAGCTAGAACAGCACTTGGTAAAACCTCACCCAAATATCGTACAAATTGAGGTGGTTCTTTACTTTCAGGAAAGATAAGAAACGTAATAAAACGAGTGGTCATGGTACCTAAAACTACCACTAGAATTGTTAGAATTTGTTGTGTAATTGTCATCTTCATCGCTCCCAACCGCTAGGCTTCGTTATAAAAAATTGAAAAGAAAAAATGAGTATAATCATTACCATCGCAGGAATCATAAAATTTTCTGCCCCAAATACGATAAGACTTAATAGTGAGGCCAACAAACCAATAAATACGGAATGATGTTGTTTTTTCTTAAGCCAATGATCGAGTAATAACACAATAAAGAGCGCATTTAGCACAAAATCGATCCCTTGAGTATCAAAAGGTAAATGATTACCAAAAATAGCACCTACAGCTGTACCAAATACCCAATACACTTGATTTAACCAAGTAACATGAAAATAGACCCAACTTTTATCTAAGTATTCTGGAATATCAAGTGAAACATTAATCGAAAAAGTTTCATCACACATGCCAAAAATGATAAAAAATTTCTTCCAACCTAAATTTTTAAATTTATCCAGCATCGATAATCCATAAAATATATGACGAGCATTCACCATGATCGTTAATAAATAGGACATTATCGGATTAAAGGTTCCTAATAACATACTCATGGTGACAAACTCCATTGACCCGGCATAGACGATAGCGCTGGTTACAATAGGAAACAGCGGATGAAAACCTAAAGAAGTGGCGAAGATACCATAGGATATGCCTAAAAATAAAAAACCTGTAAAAATTGGGATTGTTTTGGGAAAAGCAAATTTAAAAGCTTCTTTCATTCTCATGCTCCTTTACTAAAAAATAAGGTATCATAGTACCTAAAAGTTTTTAATAAAAAATTAAAAACGTATTAGCATTACTTAATTTTATTTTAACCACCTACTTTAGTCAAGTTTTGTGAGTTGTTTAAATTAAGTTGCTTGACTGATATGAAATTGGTAAAATACTAAAAGTATATGAGGTGATAAGAAATGAAAAAAATAACCATTGCTATCGATGGACCGGCTTCTTCGGGTAAAAGTACAATCGCCAAAGAAGTCGCTCAACGATTGGGAATAGCTTATATCGATACGGGTGCGATGTATCGCGGTATTACTTTAGCATTAATAGAGCAAAATATACCTTTCGCTGATGTCGATCAAATCGTGGCATTGATGAATCAAATAAAAATGGAATTTAAAATAATTGAAGGGAGTCAGCATCTTTTCATTGAAGGAGAAGATGTCTCTGAAAAAATTCGTTCAGTCGAAGTAACCGAAAATGTTTCAGAAGTCGCTGCAATACCTGAAGTGCGTCAACACTTAGTAAGTCTGCAACAACGAATGGCTGAAGCCAGTTCAGTTGTAATGGATGGCCGTGATATTGGAACAGTGGTATTACCTAATGCACCATACAAGTTTTTCTTTACGGCCAGTCCACAGGTAAGGGCCTTACGACGTTATAAAGAAAATATGGCAAAAGGTTTGACATCACAAAGCTTAGATGAGATAAAAGTAGCCATCATCGAACGGGATCGCTATGACTCGACCAGAGAACATAGCCCCTTAAGAAAAGCGGATGATGCGATTTTAGTTGATACGAGTGACTTGACGATTGACGAAATCGTCACAAATATCATTCAAAATGTTGAAAAATAAGTATTAAATTGATAGTTTTATCGCTTTCTTACTAGACGAAAGCTGATTTATTTGTTAAAATGCTCATTGTAGGCTCTTTATAACTAAAAAGAGCGACAATATTGTAGGTAACTGCTTAGGAGGAACTGGTAGATGTCAGAAGTTGAAAAGACAGAAATTGAAATGACTGAAGTAGAAAATACTGAAGTTGAAAGTACAGAAGTTGAGAATACTGAAGTTGAAGAAACTGAAGTAGCAAAAGTTGAAGATACAAAAGAGGAAGAAGCTCCTGTTGTATTAGAAACAATGGAAGATGCTTTAGATAGCGTCATCGAAATTAAGATTGGTGATACTGTAAAAGGTGATGTATTAGCCTTTGATGATAACCAAGTACGTGTTGCTATTAAAGAATCTGGTGGTTTAGAAGGTGTTATCCCTCGTAATGAATTATCAGAATCTTCATTTGAAGAATTATCAGATATCGTATCAATTGGTGATGAAGTAGAATTAGTTGTTTTAAAACCAATTAAAGATAAAGAAAATGGTAACTACTTATTATCTAAAAAACGCGTTGAAGCTAAAAAAGTTTGGGCTGAATTAAAAGAAAAAGCTGACAAAGGCGAAACAATTGAAGCACCTGTAAAAGATGTTGTTAAAGGTGGTTTAGTAGTTGATGCTGGTGTTCGTGGATTCGTTCCAGCTTCTATGGTTGAAGATCACTTTGTAGAAGACTTCTCACCATACAAAGGTCAAACTTTAGAATTCAAGATCGTTGAAATCGATGATATGGATAATCGTTTAATTTTATCTCATAAAGAAATCGCTAGAGCTGAACGTGAAGCAAAACGTGCAGAAATTTTATCTAATTTAGAAGTGGATTCTATTGTTGAAGGTAAAGTTGCGCGCTTAACAAACTTTGGTGCCTTTATCGATTTAGGTGGGGTTGATGGATTAGTTCATATTAGCCGTATTTCACACCAACACATTAACAAGCCAAGTGATGCGTTAACAATTGGTGATACCGTTCAAGTGAAAGTATTATCAGTTGATGAAGAAAAAGGACGTATTTCATTATCAATTAAAGACACTCTACCTGGACCTTGGGATAATATCGAAGAAAAAGCAAGTGAAGGAACTGTCTTAAAAGGAACTGTAAAACGTTTAACTGATTTCGGTGCGTTCGTTGAAGTATTCCCTGGAGTTGAAGGTTTAGTTCACGTTTCACAAATTGCTCATGAGCACGTTGCATCTCCTGCTGATAAATTAGAAGAAGGTCAAGAAATTGATGTTAAAGTTTTAAGTACTGATGCTGAAAATCAAAGATTATCATTATCAATTAAAGCTTTATTAGAAAGACCAGCTCAACCAGCAAGAGAAGAACAAGCTTCTACTGAAGGCGAAGCAGCAAAACCTGCACGTTCTAATAACCAACGTCCAAGAAGAAATAGTGGACAAGCTCGTCGTCAAAATAATTCGAATACAAAAACAACATATTCAGATTCTAATGACACTGGCTTCACAATTGGTGATGTATTTGGAGATTTACTTGATGGTTTCAAACCAGAAGGTGAATAATCGATACTTTAAATAAAGTCAATCAGGCTGTGACCTAAGTCGCAGCCTTTTCTTATGAATTTTTTTGGAGGTGAACAGATGAGTATTCCTACAGTTGCTTTAGTTGGAAGACCCAATGTGGGAAAATCAACCGTATTTAATCGTTTAGTAGGGGAACGAATTTCCATTGTTGAAGATTATCCTGGTGTTACCCGTGACCGTATATATGCAAAAGGGGAATGGTTAGGCAAAGAATTTCGTTTAATTGATACGGGTGGAATTGAGATGATTGATGAACCCATCATGAATCAAATCCGTTATCAAGCACAAATTGCGATTGATGAAGCAGATGTCATTCTCTTTTTAACGAGTGCAAGAGAAGGCGTAACAGATGCTGATGAAGAATTATCAATGTTACTGCATCGAACTAATAAACCGGTGATCCTTTTAGTGAATAAAGCCGACAATCCAGAACAACGTCAACAAGTTTGGGAATTTTACTCACTTGGCCAAGGTGATCCTTTCCCCGTATCTGGAGCACACGGAACAGGGTTAGGTGATGTTCTAGATAAGATTTTCACTTATATTCCAGAAGACGCCCAAATTAAAGAAAATGAAGACTTGATTAAGTTTAGTTTTATCGGACGCCCCAATGTGGGGAAATCCAGCTTAGTCAATGCCATCTTAAAAGAACAGCGAGTGATTGTTTCTGATATGGAAGGGACAACTCGAGAAGCGGTTGATACTTATTTTACAACCGATAATGGTCGTGAATTTATGATGATTGATACCGCTGGTATACGTAAACGGGGGAAAGTTTATGAAAATACCGAAAAATACAGTGTGTTAAGAGCCTTGTCTGCGATTGATCGAAGTGATATCGTCTGTTTAGTGATTGATGCTGTAACAGGTATTAGAGAACAAGATAAAAAGGTTGCCGGTTATGCTTATGAAGCAGGCAAAGGAATTGTAATTTTAGTGAATAAATGGGATGCGGTAGATAAATCGGAAAACCTATTTGAGGAATTTACTAAAGACATTCGAGCACAATTTCAATATTTAGAATTTGCCCCTATATTATTTGTCAGTGCAAAAACAGGTCAACGATTGAATCGATTACCAGAATTATTAGAAATGATTTATGATAATCGTCATCGTCGTATTCAATCTTCTGTTCTCAATGATGTATTAATGGATGCTGTCGCAATGAATCCAACCCCGACTGATAAAGGTCGAAGATTGAAGATATATTATATGACTCAAGTAGCCATTAATCCACCAACTTTTGTTGTTTTTGTTAATGACTTAGAACTGATGCATTTCAGTTATGAGCGTTTTTTACAAAATCAACTCCGTGATTCTTTCTATTTTGAAGGAACACCCATAAAAATAATAGTCAGAGAGCGTGAATAGTAGC
>NZ_BCQX01000072.1 GCF_001552295.1 Globicatella sanguinis NBRC 15551
CTACTTCTGGTCCACTCCCATTGGTATATTTTATTGGAAAGACAGGTTAATGCGTTGGGTAGCGTTTGAGAAGCAGTGATATAATTAATGTGGTAGGCTTGAAATAGAGTTCAATCGTTACTAAAAGACTCACAAAATGCTGGTTTTTGCACCTAATAATAGCTTCTGTACACATCTACAATCTAAGCTGACATTGAATCTACTCCGCAAAGACGGAACATAAGGTATCAAGACTAGACTCAAAATTATGATTGTCCTCTCTTAAGTAGATGGACTTTTTAACGTTTATATTTGATACGGAACCATTCTTATCGGCTGTTATCAGTCTCTGTTTATTGGTCAGTTGCATTAGTTGAAGAAGATAGTACTAGGAAAAAAGTATGACGAATTATTGCGATTATTTCTTTATTGTTTAAAATATGTCAAATATGTTATAATAAATGTAGTAACTTTAGGAGGATAAAATTATGAAAAAATTAGTCATTGGATTAATTTGCCTTTTCCAAGTAATGTGTCTTCCGAACATATCAGTAAAAGCAAATGAAATAACCACGATAAACTATGAAACTAGTACCGAAACAACTAATAGAGAAACGACGGTTACAACTGAAGAGTCGACCACCGTCAGTACGACGGTTGAGGCACCGGAAGAGCTAGGTGGAGCACAAGTCGCTGATTACCTAGTAGCGGATCAGTTTTATCAAATCATTATTAAAAATACTGCCGACGAAGTAGTTTACCAAAAAGATGATGCGATTTTTCTTCAAAGTGATTTAGAAAAATTACAAGCAATATTGAAATCTTCAAGTCATCTCTACATAGATCTTGGTGATGGTCAATATGCTTTACCCGTTGCGTCACTTAGATTAGTGAATCAAACCTTGACTTTTATTTATGATGATGTCATAGGTTATTCAGCTGTCTTTCACGAAGGGGTTGTTACCAATTCGGGAATGATTATTAGTGATGCAAGTGACCCAGTAATAGAGACCGTTACAATTGAACAACCCGATATTAGAGGGTGGGTTGTTAATCAACCCAGTGATATGACGGCTGAAATCCTAACAATTTCGTTGAACAATCAAGAATATTGGGCAACCATGCCTTATAAAGTAGGGGTTAGCGGAGCTGTTTTAGATGAGAGTAATACAATTTATTTAGGTGCTTTTACATTAACGGACTCACCTTATAATTTACATTTAAATATCGTTCCCAAAACAGAAGCACCAAAAGAGAAAGAAAACAATCGACGGTTAACAAATAAGCTTAAAACTGCTTTGGATAGAGAAAAGACTGTTGAAGAAAATACCATAACCGATAATGCACCAATGGCAACAACTACTACTGTAGAGGTTGAGAATATGCAAAGCGATACTGTCACTGAGATGAGTCAAGAGGCACCAACACCTAGCGTTGATGAACAAACGAAGATTCCTGAGATGGAAACATCCAATGAAACTACTGAGGTGACTCAATCGCAAATCAGTACTGAAAATACAGTTATAACTAGACAAACAACTGTTGAGGACTTACAAGCTATTGTTCCTAATCCAGATAATAATCGTCGTAAATTACCTTTGACGGGTGAAAAATCACGACCTATTATGATGATAGTGGTACCGCTACTGGTACTGGGATTGTTATTAGTAGTCATTAATAAAAAAGAAAGAATATAATACAATGCCATCAGATGTATGCGATTATCAAGGTGATGGCAAGCAATTAAAACATATGGGAATTGTCTTTGCACAAGGATTAAGCGGCGTTAAAGCAAGAATCAAATTATTAGTTATTTTAAATAGCCGACGCGAAGCATCATTGGCGGTGTTATTTTCAAGGCAGGCCTATCAGTATTAATTGTTAGAAAATAATAGTATAATCAAATTAAAGACTCTTTGAATGAATCGATTAAACAACTGAGCTTATGAAGCGAAAACAGTTATTAAGTTTAATGAGATATCATTCAAAGAGTTTTTTAATTATGGATGACGATGTTTTTTTCTAAATTGTGATGGCGTAATATGATTAATCATTCTAAATGCTTTAGTAAAATGTGACGGTGAATTAAAGCCAACTTTAGCTGAAATATCCGCTATTTGCTCGTCGGTATGAATTAAAAGTTTTTCGGCTTCTTCGATACGCACATGAATCAAATAATCAATTGGCGAAAGTCCGGTATTTTGTTTAAAGATACGGATTAAGTAGAATTTGTTAATATCTGACACTTCTGCCAATTGTTCTAGCGTCACTTTTTCCGAATAATGATCACGGATATAATTTTGGACTTCTTGTACGTCTTTTGATTTTGCTAATTTACCATTATCTTTAATTGAAATATCCGAATGGCGCAACACATAAATCATGATACATTCTACTAGACGTTTGATAATTTGGTCAGTGCCTCGACTTTTTGATTCATTTTCCAGTAATAATAAATCGAAATAATGACGTAAAGTACGTCCGCGGTTATGCACTAAAAAGTGACCATCTACAGAATCAAGATTGACAGAAGAGGTAAAGACAAAACCGGTTAATAAAATTGTGATGATTTCTGAATTTTTATCTGCTTCAAACGATATTTTTTGTTGCGGATTTAAAATTAAGATATCATTTTCTTGACAACGATAATCTTTGTCATCAATTCCAAAATGAGTTTGGCCTTTTTTGACATAAATCAACATCAAATTATCTTCTGTATGTAATACTTTACTATCCTTAGTTTGTAACAAATAATGTTCAATTCGACTGATTTTAATTGAAGAAGAATTTATATTGGAAATATACATACATTCAGCCCCCATTTCTATTCTTATATTTCTATTATACAAAATAAAATAGAAAAATAAACATAAGTTGACCTCGTAATATATAGAAAAATACAAAAATAAAATAGATTTCTTTTTGTATCAAGATGAACTTTGTTATAATAAAAGCATCAAATATAAGGGGTGTCATTATGCAGAATTTCGTCTATGATATACCAACTAAGGTTTATTTTGGAAAAAATCAAATTGAACGTTTACCGGAGTTAATTCATCGTTTTGGCAAGCGTGTGTTATTAACATACGGTGGGGGCAGTATTAAACGCAATGGTCTATATGATCGTGTAAAAGAATTACTAGCCGATTGTGAGATTTATGAATTAGGCGGGATTGATCCCAATCCGCGAATAGAATCAGTGCGCGAAGGGGCAAAATTATGTAAAGAGCATCATATTGATGTGATTTTAGCAGTAGGTGGAGGTTCAACGATTGATTGTTCCAAAGTCATTGCTGCTGCCTCAAAATATGATGGCGATGCGTGGGATTTAGTTGCAGATTCAAGTAAAATTAAAGATGCTTTACCTTTAATCGATATTTTGACTTTATCTGCTACTGGAACAGAGATGAATACAGGTGGGGTTATTACCAACTTTGAAACAAAAGAGAAAAAAGGTACAGGCGCTTATGTTTTATATCCATATGCCTCAATCTGTGATCCGATGTATACTTTCACTGTGCCTAAAAATCAGACAGCTGCCGGGACAGCAGATATTATGAGTCATACATTTGAAATTTACTTCAATCGAGAAGAAGGTGTGTTTGTTCAAGATCGCTTAGCTGAAGGGATATTAAAAGCGTGTATCCATTATCTACCCATTGCATTAGAGCAACCGGATAATTATGAAGCGCGTGCTAATTTAATGTGGTCTTCTACGATGGCCCTTAATGGTATTACTTCAATCGGCCGACCAGGACCATGGACATGTCATCCGATAGAACATATGTTATCAGCCTATTATGATATCACTCATGCTGTCGGATTAGCCATTTTAACACCACGCTGGATGTCGTATATTTTAAATGAAGAAACAGTAGAGCGTTTTGCAATGTATGCTCATAATGTTTGGGAAATTCCCTATCAAGCTGATCAATTTGCGATGGCTAAAGAAGCGATTGAAAAAACATATCAATTTTTTGTCGACGCTGGCCTACCGATGACTTTACCAGAAGTTGAAATCGATGAAGAGTACTTTGAAGAAATGGCTGAACGGGTTGAACCACGTTTAACGAATAGCTATGTCCCATTAACTAAAGAAGAGGTCGTAACCATCTTAAAAGATTGTATGACTTCGGGTGTTACCTACCAACATTAAATTGAATGAGAAAAGACTGACAAAAATCTGTTCATTATGGACAGATTTTTTCAGTCTTTTTATAAATTGATATTTAGAAAAAATAGGCAAAAAGCAGTTTCAACAGGACGAGTCTGGATTTATCGGTATCGAACATCGAACATCAAACTGTTCAGCCTATCATTGAACCTTGTTGATTTTGCGGTTGATTTTAAAATGGGTGAGTGATTTCGAATAAAGGTTGTCGAAATCAAACTAAAGCCCTATACCGAAGTATGAGGCGTTGATTTATAATAAAGATTAGATTAGTGATGCAGCGTCTTCATCTACGATGACTGTTACATCGGGATGGTTAATTAAAACTGTTGCAGGGCAATCGGTTGTTACTTCACCGGCCATTAATTGTTTAATGGCATTGGCTTTGTTTTTACCGAAAGCCATTAAGATAATTTTTTTGGATTTCATAATTGAAGCAATTCCCATACTGTAAGCTTGACGAGGAACATCTGCTTCAGATTCGAAATAACGTTTGTTTGCTTGGATGGTTGAGTCGGTTAAATCAACTAATGCAGTTTTTGCATCAAAGGAAGTACCAGGTTCATTGAAACCAATATGACCATTTTCACCAATACCCAAAATTTGTACATCGATTGGATTTTCATCAATAATCGCTTCATAACGAGCAGCTTCTGCCTCTGCGTCAGTATTTAAGCCATCTGGTACATAAGTCTCTTTAAATGGCTTGTGATTAAATAAGTGTTGTTGCATAAAATAACGATAGCTTTGAGGGTGCTCTCCGCTTAAACCATAATATTCATCTAAATTAATAGAAATTGAATCGGTGAAATCTAAATCTGATGCTACGATTAATTCATACAACTTTTCAGGTGTACTGCCTGTTGCTAAACCAAAAGTGTTAGCACCATTTTCCTTAGCTTCTTTGATAATTTCAAAAGCTTTTTGTGAACCTTCTGCCATTGTCTTAAAAGTCAAAAATTCCATAATTCTCCTCCTTGTGAAATGTTTTTCAACAATATTATTATAGCATTGACAACAGGGGGATTCAAACATAAAAATGACTTTTTAAGCGATAACAAGCAATAGGAGATACTTAGGGAACTGAATTTGAGATTGGGGTTCATAACAATACGATTCCAAAACGAAAATTTGATTAATATTTTACTACAAAATGGTAACAATTAGATTTTTCAATTTATATTATGATAATATAATAATGAAGAGGATTAACTGATGAAAGGTGGCGACAATATTGTTAAAGACCAAGCAACATTACGTGAAGACAACATTTTCGATAGGATTAATAACATTATTTGCAAGCGTTCATTTAACTTCAAATACAATGGTCGCTGCACAAGAGAACAGTTACTCTACTAATCAAAATACTCAAAGTTATACGGAAACCAGTATCGTAGAAACCACAACGACCAAAGTATATGAAGAAATTATTGAAGAGAGTGGTGAAGTGACACCAGGGGCACCAGGTTCATTTGACGATGACACAACCACTCCAGAAACCACAGAGCCGTTAGAGACCGAACCATCAACTGAAATAACGGAACCTTCCGTCGAAGCAACGGATAGTACTAATCAATCAACGGCACCGGCGGAGTCCTCTACTACGACGAGTGTTAATCAAGGAACTGCGCCTAATCAAACTGAGACGACTTCTTTTATTACACGTATTATTACTAGAAATCAAACAACTGCCAATAATGCTCGTAATCAAGGAAAACTATCAAATAGTCAGCGACCATTATTTAAAGAAAGCCAAGCGCATTCGCTTACTAAATTATTCTTAAAAAAACATCTTCAATCAACTATTGAAACATATCCTGAGGTTACATTTTGGAGCTACGCTTTGTTAACCGTGACAACAGGCAAAACAGAATGGTTAAATCTGGATGTAATGCCTTTGGTTGTTACGATTGCTGAAATTTTGAGTAATTATTAAGGAGAAAAAATGTATTATTTAATAGGACTTAAAACGTGCAGTACTTGCCGTCAAATCGAAAAATTGTTAAGACAAGCGGATATTACGTATCAATATCAAGATGTCAGAACGGATCGACCAACTGCGGATCAAATTCGTGGTTGGTTGTCTTCTATTAATAAGGAAAATATCGATAAATTAGTCAATACCCACGGGCAAGTTTATCGAGAACGCCAATTAAAGAATGATTGGAAAAATTTTACAGTCGAAGAAAAAATCCAAACACTAGCATCTGATGGAATGTTAATTAAACGCCCGATTTTAATTACAGATAATAATCGTCTGTTTGTAGGAAATGAAGTCAAAAAATATTTGGAGGAAGGGGCAAATCATGCATAAAAAATTAACAATATTTAGTTTGTTTTTATTGCTGACAAATTTTTCTTTGCCAATAATGCAAGCAGAAGAAAGTAGCCAACCAGAAACAACACTCCAACCAGAAACAACCGTATCACCCGCTGAAACATCAACTACACCAGCAACTGAAGAGTCAGATGCTACCGGAAATAACACTTCTATTGTGGAAAAAAATGGTGAGAGTCAATATGACTTTAAAGAACCAAAAGCGCTACTTGAGGCGCTGAAAAAATCTCCGGAGAATAAGTCTTCCATGCTTAATTTAATGGAAAGTGAAAACGGTGTGGACTTTACGCTTGATAGTTTATCGGCTTTGAAGGATAATCAACTTTACTATATTTTAAACCAAAAAGGTAATGATGGCGGCACTAATGTTCTGATTCAAACTGACGAACAAAATAATGTTAAAACATCTTTTTATTTAGCAGAAGATTTAGCAAAATTAGCCGCGGAACGCTTAAATAATGACTATGAACATTATAAAGATAGTTCAGTCGAAGCTTATTATGTCTACGCACAAGAACATATCGATGATATTTTAGGTACTTATATTGAGCATCCAGCGGCTAATGAAAGTAATCATGCACTTTTACAACACTTGAATTCAGTTGATCATTGGATGTTAGAATTAATCACTCAATATGTTGAAAAGAACACGAATCGTGCAGAAGTTCATCAAACAGAGCAAGAAGGAACAGTGTATGTCTTTAATATCGATCAAAAAGAGTCACAGCAACTGGTTGAATTGGCGCAAACACTAGCAGATGGTACAGACGAAACGAATCGTTTAACAGAAGAATTGCAAAAAGGTTATCTTGGCACAATCAGTTTCTCAATGAAACTAGGTGAAATAGCCATGAGTTTGGCAACCGATGATGCACATCATGTTATTGAATATCGTATTGGTTTAGAAAAAGCAACGATTAAACAACCTGATGCTGAAAAGATAATTTCAAGTCAGGAATTTATCAAGAAAACAGGTATTGACATTTTTGCTGATGGGCTAGTTTCAGTTGCAACCGCGGAAACAACAAGTTCCAACGATGAAGAAAATACGCAATCTGAGGCAACCGCAGAAACAGACACTGCAGAAGAAACCACCACCGGTGAGGAATAGTTAAAACGATTAAAATAAAGAGGAATTGATAACTCTATTAAAGCCTTTATAATGTATCAAATAGCAATTTTATCTATTTGATGATATAATTTTGGAAAAGAGGAGGCATAATATGAAAGAGTACATCTGTATGGCTGATGTAGAAATTGAACGTGAGAAAAAGAAATTATCGAACTTTGTTGACGAAGCAACCCTAGAACATAAAGCAACTATTTTTAAAATATTAGGGGATTTAAACCGAGTTAAGATTGTCGAAATTTTATCTCACTACCCTCAATTATGTGTAAATGAAATAGCTCAATTTATCGATGCTTCTGTAGCGACCACATCACATCATTTAATTACCTTAAAAAATAACGGCATTATTAAATCGGTAAAAGAAGGCAAACATGTTATCTATATGTTAGATACGGATTATGTAACCAGTCTATTTGAAACAGTCGATTTATTACGTGTGCAATGTCCTAAAATGAAAGCTGCTAAATAATTTATATTTAATTGTAGGCGATTTTACGGTATAATAAAATCATAAAAAATATTTATGATGGAGGGTGTAAAATGAAAGAGCCGGATAAAGAAAAAGTAGTAAATTGGGATAATCTATCTGAAAACCTAGACGATTTAAATATTGATGGCGTTTTAAATGGTGAAGATAGTAACCAACATATTGTAGCGACAGAAGAAGAATTTCAAGAGCTTTTAAAAGGATTATTCGAATAATTTTTTTGCCGAAGCAGAGTAGCAGCGCTTAACGCAATACTCTTTGCTTTGGTTTTTATGTTTAATTATCAAGACGGCTGTTAAAGCAGTGAAATCATTAGTTCATCTGAGTGATGTAGTCTCTAGTTGAGAAAAAAGATTGTAAAAGTTATATATAGAACAAGTAAATTGATTGAATCTTGAATTAAGAGCAGTATAATGAATGTAAAGATATCAATTGAAATATTAATAATTAAAACGACTAAGAATACCTATGAATGAGAGGTGCAGTAAAGTATTCATATTTACCTTAAAAGCTGTTATGGCTTTATAGAATGTGAAGGATGTTCCCCAAGTGAATACTAATCGTAGTCGTTTTTTTATAGCCTCAATTCAATCAATAAAGGATTTATCATTATTTGGCAAACCATCCATTATCGCGGTGATGTCCATTCAATAACTAAGTCCTAAGTAAGACTATAAACTACTTAATAACATGGAAGGAGGATAGCGCCTTGAAACCGTCTGAAAACTGAAAGGAGGTTATCCAACTATCTCTGTCTTGGCCGTACAGTAGAACGGCTTTTTTGTTTGAAATAAGAAGCTTAAATGAGTAAACATTATGAAATGACTGGTTGAAGAAAAAAGCTGATTAAAATTATCCCATTTCAGTTTTAGAAAAAATATTAAATCATCCAGAATTTAAGTTAAAATATATTAATAGTTCATCTGATGGAGTATTAGCAACTAGAGTTACTTGAAAACTCTATGAGGATATGATAGTTTATAAGCTAACAGAGGTGATCGAGTGATGGATAATCAGTTGCTTAATCCTAATCATAATTTTTATCCAGAAGATGATTCTTTTTTACGCTTTGAAAAAGCATATTATCAAATTGCTAAGGCGGTCTATCCTGCGTGGAGTATAGAGGCGAAAATGATTCAACAACTTAAAAAAAGTTCTCAAAAGGTAATCCAGATCGCACCGCCCGAGACGATTGATAACCAGACTTATAATTTTCATTTTAAGCAAATTTACGATAATGCAGGGAATGCCTGGTTTCAATTCGTGAACGTCCAACAACAGTTACCCAAGTCAAATTAATTTGAATAATCTAGTCAAACTACTTGCTTTTTGACCAAAAATGACCTATTATTATAACTGTATTAGCACTTAAGGTGATAGAGTGCTAAAAATATCAAATAGTGGAGGAATACAATCATGTTAAAACCCTTAGGAAAACGTGTATTAATCAGACTAGAATCAAATGAAAAAGTTTCAACAGGTGGGTTAGTATTAGCAAGTGCTGCAAAAGAAAAACCAACTCAAGGTGAAGTAATTGCTTTAGGTCAATTAGTAACCGAAGAAGATATCGTGAAAACAGGCGATGTTGTTTTATTCAATGAGTTTTCAGGAACAACCATTACTCATGAAGGTACTGACTACTTAGTCATTGATTTAGAAGAAGTATTAGCAATTTTAGGATAGGAGATAGTAGATAATGGCAAAAGAATTAAAATTTTCAGAAGATGCTCGCGCTTCATTATTACGCGGAGTCGATATTTTAGCAAATACCGTTAAAACCACTTTAGGACCAAAGGGCCGTAATGTGGTGTTAGATAAAACATATGGTTCTCCATTAATTACCAATGATGGTGTGACGATTGCTCGTGAAATTGAATTAGAAGATCGTTTCGAAAACATGGGAGCACAATTAGTATTAGAAGTTGCTTCAAAAACCAATGACGTAGCTGGTGACGGAACGACTACCGCAACAGTTTTAACCCAAGCAATTGCACGTGAAGGAATGAAAAACGTTACTGCTGGTGCCAATCCAGTAGGAATTCGTCGTGGAATTGATATGGCAACGAAAGTAGCCGTAGAAGCGTTAAAAGGTTTATCACAACCTGTATCATCTAAAGATGCGATTGCTCAAGTTGCAGCTGTTTCTTCAGGAGATGAAGAGATTGGTGCATTAATTGCTGATGCAATGGAAAGAGTCGGCAATGACGGTGTTATTACGATTGAAGAATCTAAATCCATTGACACTGAATTATCAGTAGTAGAAGGGATGCAATTTGATCGTGGTTACTTATCACAATACATGGTATCTGACAACGAGAAGATGATTGCGAACTTAGAAAACCCGGCAGTATTTATTACAGACCGTAAAATTACCAATATTCAAGATGTTTTACCATTATTAGAGGAAATTATGCAATCTGGTAGACCTTTGTTAATCATCGCCGAAGATGTTGATGGTGAAGCATTGCCTACTTTAGTATTAAATAAATTACGTGGTACCTTAAATGTGGTAGCAGTTAAAGCCCCAGGATTTGGTGATCGCCGTAAAGCAATGTTAGAAGATATTGCTGTATTAACTGGAGCAACTGTTATTTCAGAAGAATTAGGTTACGAATTAAAAGATGCGACAACAGCGCACTTAGGACATGCAGGTAAAGTGACGGTAACGAAAGATTCAACAACAATTGTTGAAGGTGCAGGAGATAAAGCGGCTATTGAAAATCGTATCCAAATTATCCGTGCTCAAGCAGAAGAAACAACTTCAAGTTTCGACCGTGAAAAACTACAAGAACGATTAGCAAAATTATCTGGTGGCGTAGCGGTGATTAAAGTAGGAGCAGCGACTGAAACAGAGCAAAAAGAACGTAAATTACGTATTGAAGATGCCTTAAATGCGACACGTGCTGCGGTTGAAGAAGGTATTGTTTCTGGTGGTGGTACAGCCTTATTAAATGTTCAAGAACAAGTATTAGCCATTGAAGCAACTGGCGATGAAGCAACAGGTGTCAACATTGTGGCGCGTGCTTTAGAAGAACCCGTTCGTCAAATTGCTGCCAATGCAGGAAAAGAAGGTTCAGTGGTTGTGAATGAAATTAATCGTGCAGATAAAGGCATTGGTTATAACGCAGCTACCGATAAATTTGAAAATATGATTGAAGCAGGAATTGTTGACCCAACAAAAGTGACTCGTTCTGCTTTACAAAATGCAACATCAGTAGCAGCTTTATTATTAACCACTGAAGCGGTTGTCGCAGAGATACCAAAAGATGAGCCAGAAATGCCAATGGGCGGCGGTATGCCAGGAATGATGTAAGAAATGATTTATGCTAAAGCAGCTATTAATTCAGTTACTTCTTAGCCTAGATAAGCCTAAGCATTCAAAGTCACTTTAGGCTGGGCATAAACTTGATAAATTTAGTTAAGATTATTGTTCGTTAATTAAACGCGCAGTGGTTGAGTGGTCCCAAATGGCGTCTTAACGACTTGTTTGAGACCTACTCAACTTTGCGGGGGTAAG
>NZ_BCQX01000073.1 GCF_001552295.1 Globicatella sanguinis NBRC 15551
CACGCCGCCAGTAGACGATGAGGATAAAGAAGATGTTCCAGTCAAGCCAACACCAGAAGAAACAACAACAACTTCTGAAGAAGAAACAACAACGACTTCTGAAGAAGAAACAACAACAACAACTTCTGAAGAAGAAGAAACAACAACAACTTCTGAAGAAGAAACAACGACAACTGGCGTAATAACAACGGAAGAACCAACATCTTCTGAAACAACTACTTCGATTGTGACAGTGACAGTAACAGATACAACTTCATCAACTGAGGCACCTCAACCAGAGTTGTATGATGCTTCTATTAAGAAAATTGATCAACATGGTAATGCCGTTAAAGGTGTAACTTTTGAATTGTATCGAATCGTTAAAACGATGGTAGAGGATGCACCAGTAACAGTTGAACCAGCAGCAGTTGATACATCTGAAGTTGATGCAGCCATCGAAGCGTTAAATGAACAGATTGCTAATCTACAAAATCAAGTAGCTGTTTTAGAATCAGAACACGGAACGGTGATTTCTTCAGAATCAGTTGAACCGATTGTTGAAACATCAATAGTTCCAGAAGTTACGGCTGAAGATGGTACAATTATTGAGGAAAGCTATGTAACAGAAGTGTATATTGACCCTGTTACGGAAGCTCCAACTGTAATTGATCATTCAGCAGAAATCGAAAGTTTAAATGCACAAATTGTTCAATTACAAGAACAAGTGGTCGCGAAGTTAGCAGAGAAAACTGCAATGACAACGGAAGCAACCACAACGGCAGCACCAGTCGAAAGAATTGAAGAAGTTAAGATTGGTTCGTATAAAACTGATGCAAGTGGATTAGTACAAGTAAAAGATTTAGTTGAAGGTGAATATTACTTTGTTGAAACGGCAGCGCCAGCTGGCTATGATTTCACAAATGAACAATATCATTTTAACTTACCAAATGATAAACCAGTGTTGTTCACTATAACAAACTTCAATAACAATACTACAACCGTTGAAACGGAAACAAGTATCGTTACTGAAACGACGGAGGAAACAACTTCTGGAACAACGGAAGAAACGACTTCTGAAACGACGGAAGAAACAACTTCTGAAACGACGGAAGAAACGACTTCTGAAACAACGGAAGAAACAACTTCTGAAACGACAGAAGAAACAACACCAGGTGAAGAGGAAACCACGACACCTTCTGGTGAAGAAACGACAACACCGGGAGGAACAACACCAAACAAACCAAATACACCAAATACACCAAATAATCGTAAACATTTACCAAATACTGGTGAATCGATCATGAATAAGATTGTTACTACCACTATTGGTATTGGATTATTGGTTGGAGGATTCTTCGTGTCTCGTTCAAAACGTGAACATGAGTAATCAAATCTTTAAAATTAGAATGCTAGGTCGTTAAAATAGCATTCAAAGACTACTACCTAATTGATAGGGTAGTAGTCTTTTTCTATTCTTAGAAAACGGCTTTATTTAAAAAGGGCTCTACAACTTTTTGTGTGGACCCACATGAAATAGGCTATTTATTGTGTGGACCCACTAAATATTTAATAGGGGAGAAATGATAAAAATTCAGGTTGAAATTCGTTGTGATAATACGAATTTCAACCCGTATTTCTTTTTCGAATGTTCGTAATCGATTTACATTTTATTGTTAAATTAGTCTCTTAATATCCAGTTATCTTTATTAATAACATACATCATTCTGTTTCGACAACGTTCGAAGGAATGCATTCCTTTAGCGTTTCGAATAATATCCTTTATCGTTCCATTAGATGCTTCTGTAAAAGCATTTGATATTCGTATGCCGTCTATTCTAGTAAATGAGTTACAAATTTCTATTTTCCACCTTGTTAGTAACTTACCAAATTGCACTAATTCAGGAATGCCTGATTTAAGAAAATTATTGATATAATAATCAATTTCGAGTAACTTTCTTTCAGGTAAGTCATCGTAAGCATTAAAAAGAATGTATTCATCTACTAAACGATAAGCTTTTTCTAAATCAGGATGAATTTGAAGTATCAGTTCGAATAACTGAGCCTTATTGATATAGCGTTTTAATTTACGGTTGTATTGGGGCTTATTATGAAAATTACTTTTTCGATCAAAGAGTAAAAATTTCCAGTTTTTTAGTAGATAATATTCAATAGAATCGGAATGGTATTGGTTCATAATCAGTACTCTGATTTTGTCTAAGCTATCATTTAAGTTTTTGATGACATGGAATGAGTCAATGCAGATGATAGCTTTTTTAAAATGTATTCGTGCAATACCGTAGTATGTACGATACATATCGATACAGACATATTGGACTTTTTCTTTTTCTTTCTCATTTAAATGATAAAAATAACGATGAAGATCCGCTTTCTTTCTAGAAGAGATGACTTCAATTAATCGTTTTTTCTCAAAATCATTCATAACAGCCAAATAATTAGAGCTAATATTTAAGCTGGTGATATAGACTTCGTCAAAACATAGAACTGAAGGTAAAATGAATTTATCCGGATGATAATATTTATCAAAGTACCGTTTGGCAGTTATTTCTGAGACGGAAAACTGTTCGGCAGTCGACTTAAACGTTTCGTTTGGCTTCTTCGGATTTTCCATAATACTGTCGATTGTTGAATACGGAATAGTGAAATATCGAGGCGTAAGCCCGATACTATTCGAGAAAGAATCATGACATTCTTAACACTTATAACGTTTAATCTTAAGCAGAACGATCTTGATGTTACTATGATTAAAAGGTAAACGATACTTTTTTATAGTACCCTTTACTATGAAGATGAGAAGAACGACAATAAAGGCACTTTTGAATATTTCAATTCAATGAACATGAAAGGGTTGTTTTATCCATCGCAACGGCTTCACCAATATCTTGTAAAGAGTTGCGACAGAATATATTTAATATCATCGATCTTTCCATAATAATAACGTCCTACTGATAATACGAACATTCGATCATTATCAGTTTAGGAGGTTATTTAACCATAGTCTATTCAAACCACAACATTTGCTGGGGGATTTTACTCCCCACTAGAAGTTGTTGAGAACCCAATCCCCTGGAGAAGTGGTTATTCTATTTTTATATAGTGAACAAAAAACTAAATGTAATCTTACTTTTTAAAAAATAGTTAAGAATACTAAATAATATTGCTTAAAACCTACTGATATGCTATCTTTAGGATGATAGAGGACCTGAAAATTAGGTTTCACCTGCTATCTAAAGGATATAGCATTGAAGGGGGAATGTACCATAAATAGAATTAATTATAAAATTTTATTAATTGGATTATATTTTATCAAGTGGAACTTAATACTTTGTAGGCCAGGAAGGCATTTACGATTGAATAACAGGATTGTAATTGAATATAGTCTATAAAGTTTGAGTTGAAAAAATACTGTTTCAAAAGTTAAAATCAATCGCGGTGGTTTTGATAACGAATCTTTTGAACATAAAAGTGATACTTATAAAAGTAGTGAAATGTTTCATAATATTGATAGTTGTTTTTTATTAAATAAAGAAAAAATGTCGACATTCTTTAATACCTTAAATTTAATTGTTTTTCAAGTGACGAGCTTTTTTCAAAATGACCTTTGGATCAACGGTAAAAAATCGTAACCAACAGAAAGAAACTAAAGATGTTTGTCACAAACATGAAACCTTTAGATTGTTATATCATTTTGTACTCAAGTCATTTTTCTAAAGTGAAAAATATTGACTTAAATATTCAAAAAAGGATTCATAGGTAGAAAAACAGAAGTCACAATAGTTATATTTGATAAATAGGGAGGAATCATCAAGTAAACAGATGAAAGTAAGTGAGATAAAAACTTAGGAAATGGCTTTTAGCTAAGGATATTAGTTTTACTAGAGAAAATTTATAAGCAATTATCAAATCACATAGGAACGACTTAAAATTAGGAATTATTTATTTTTAAACTGAAAACCAATTAATAGTTGATTACTTTAGACAAACGATTTTGTTAATAGAAGAATAAACCATAAAATATTTTAGCACTCAGTATACGACTGAGTTATGAGACTTCAGAAACAAGCCAGTTGCACTCTATCTTATATTTTCTTTTAGGAGAGTCAGCTATAATCCCATTATCTTTTTGTATTTTTAATTCAAAAACTGATATATAAATTTCAGTGTTTTAATCGCAGTTTGAGTAGGATTGATAAGCAAAAAATGGCATATTATATTCATAATGAATTAAAAGATGGTACTAAATATTATCTTTTTAAAGATAATAACAAATGATTGAAACCTGTTGTTTTGTGATAGGTAAACAAATGGGTTTTATTTCAATATTTCAACATATTAAAGTAAGGAGAAAGACATGCATAAGCAATATAGATATACATTACGTAAAACCACTCTCGGTTTAGCCAGTGTTGCGATCTCAGCATTTTTAGCGGGTCAAGCGCCCACTGTTGATGCGGCCGAAGCAGCTGAGATTATAAATGTTGAAGGAACATTATCGGTAATAGGAGAATCCGAAACAACCGCCCCAGTTTCAGAAGTAGTTCCTGAAGCTAACACCGTAGAAGAAACACCAGCTGAGACACCAGTGGTAGAAGCAGCTTCAAGTGAGGCAACGGAAGCAGACACCAATAATCTCTCAGAAGCAGCTTCAGCCGAATCAATAGCAGAAACTGAATTAGCTGCCACTAACCAAGAAAATAATGAAGTTAATACGCAAGATGTTTCGGAATCAGCTTCATCTCAAGCAAAAGAAGAAGCGAGTGTAGGACCAGCTAGCGAAGGAAATCGTGAAGCTAATACAGTTGAAGAAACAGCACAAGATGAACTTGCTACCACAATGTCACAACCGAGTGCCACTGATGTTCAAGCGGAATCAGAAAAATTAGATATTTCAGCAGAAGTGGCAGCATCTCAACAAAGAGCAGCAGCAACTTCAGAACCTAACTATGCTGAAGATGAAAAGAAAATTAATAATTATAACGAAAATGAACGTTATAAAGAGACTGACCTCCAGCGTGGAGATACAAATCAAGCGCTTCTTAGAACTGATGAGAATGTAGAAAAAGACGGTTTAAAATTTAATTTTAAAAACCCGTCTGAAGAATCGCCAAGTAAGACTGAATATGGTTACCAAATCACTATTGACAAGAAGACAGGTCAAAGAACCTATACTATGGTTTATGTAACAGATTCTGGCCTTATACCTGTTTATCCAGGCGAAAAACCGATGATGGGCGAAGGAGATAAGTTAACCCCTGAATCTCCGGAGGTAACTTATAAGCCAAATGAAAATGGAGAAATTACAGCTGCAGGACGACAAAGAAACCTTGATTATAATGCCAGTGAAGAAACCCTAAAACATATCAATAACAAGGATAACGACTCTACTTCTTTTGGCTTTAATGATAATTACACTAGAGATAACCCCAATATTAAGTTTTTTGGTGATAGCTTCATCTTAGGTTACAAGGTCAATCCATGGCCAAATGAAAACGACAAGCTTGAAGAATTAAAACTTAACAAAAATAACTATGACGAAAAGTCTAAATACTTTGTCCAAGGTCAAGAAATTGATACGGGGATCAAGGTAGACAATATTGACGAAAATGCAAAAGAAAGAATCGTGGGTCAAGTCTATAATCCTATTACAGGTAAAATTGTACCGGGGGCAAGTGCCTATATTGGCGACAATGGTAATATCCACATTAAGATGCCGGAAGGTGCACTAAAGAAGGATGAAAACGGTAAAACTGTCATTAATGAAAATTCAATCTTCAATACGCCTGAATTCAAGGGCCTACAAACGTTTGATGTTCAGTTCTTTGCTCGTCCAAGAACAGCTGATGAATTTAAGACGATAGCAGAAACACCAGATGGTTCTGGTGAAATTGGAATCTATACAGAAACAGGTGCCGGTACTGCTGACATCAACCATAAAGGAACGAATGTCACAATCGATAAGCAAGGCATTGACCGCTACGACCATTATAACTTAATCGGTAGCTTTAATTTAAATCTTGACGATACAAGATATTACGACCAAAAATTCGAAGATGGAAATGGTGATGACACAACAAAAGTGACTTCATCAGCGGTAAAACCAGGAGAGCCATTTAAGGTAGGTATTGTAGAACCAGAAAATTCAGGTGAAACAGACAAATCTGCAGAAGAAATGAATGAAGCAGAAGCTAGGGGAGAAGCCTCTGGTAATTTGATCATGGACTTTATAGAACGCCAAAACAAGGGCAAAGCAGAAGTTGATCAATGGAAGGTTGAATTACACAAGGGAGATATCGCAAACTTCACCATTACGCCTCCTAAATCAGCTAAGGCCGGAGACTTTATGGCAATCCCAATTGAGTATACTTATACCAACGGATCAAAAGATGTTCACTGGTTCCACTTTGTTGTTCAAGAATCTGATTACATCAAGCCAGAGTATGAAACGCAAGTAAATTACCCGGCTAAAGAACAAACCTCACCCGCAACCGTAACAGAAGATGGTAAGAGAATTCCACCAAGTAGCTATACTCTTCCTAGTACTCTAGAGAAAGACGAGGCTGGCAACCACCTAGTTACCGATGATAGCGGAAATAAATGGACTGTAAAACTTGATGAAAAAACTGGACAAGTGACTGCAAAACCCGTCGTTCCTACAGCCTTTAATGGTGGTGAAAAACTTACTGTACCGGTAATAGCTCACTATGTAGACGAACAAAAACCAGGTGAAGACATCATTGAAGAAGTAAATGCTTACTTCGTAATCGAAGAAAAAGCAAACATGACCCCACGCTACAATGCAAAAGTTGGTCAAGAAGGAGACGTACTGTCTTCAGATGTTATCCTAAATACCGAAGATAAATACAACAGAAGACCAGGTAAGTACACTCTAGATTCTGATACTTACACAGATGATAAGGGCAATGTGTGGAATGTTACCATTGATGAAAAAACAGGTAAGGTAACTGCAATGGTACCGAATGCCGAAGAAGGCAAGACCGTTGACGGAGCCCTACTAAATGTCCCAGTAACAGCCCACTACTATGAAGAAGATGGTAAGTTAGAAGTTGGCACAAAGAATACAGAAGTTCAATTTATGGCTTATGGTACAAATGGTACGGTTGAAAAAATTCTAGAAATACCTTTTGAAACTAAAGTAGAAAAAGATCCGAAACTTAAAAAAGGTGAAATCAAAGTCATCACTGAAGGTGAAAAAGGATCCAAGAAGGTAACCTACAACATTGAAGATTCAAAAATCACAGATACTAAAGAAGAAAAACTAACAGATCCAATAGATCGTCTTATCTACGTAGGTGAAGGCACAAATGATGGAACTCACACGATTGAAGAAAAAGTAGAGGTACCATTTGAAGTTGAAGTACAATTTGATGATAGTCTTAAACCAGGGGAACAAAAAGTAACTCAAGAAGGCGTTCCAGGAGAAAAAACAAGAACGACAACTCTAACCATCCAAGATGGTGAAGTTGTAGATGCAACAACAACCGACTTTAAAACAACAACAGAACCTGTTAAGAAAATTATTAAAGTAGGTAGAAACACAGATGGTAAGATAGTACACGATGAAGTAATCCCATTCGAAACAAAAGTCGAAGTTAATAACGAACTAGCAAAAGGTGAATGGCGATATAAAAAAATAGGCGATGTTGAACTTAAAGGGAAAGTTGGTAGCAAGAAAACCACTTATACCATTGAAAATTCTGAGGTTACAGATACTAAAGTAGAAGAAACAAAACCAGAAAATGCTGTTATCGAAGTAGGTGGTAAAGACTTTGAAGGTGTGATAGAACACAAGGAAGAAATACCATTTAAATACAAAGTTGAAGAAGTAGATACCTTGAAAAAAGGTGAATACGAAATTGTAAAACCTGGAACAGTAGGAACTAAGACTACAACCTGGAAGATTGTAAACTCTCAAGTTGATGGAGAACCAACCGTTTCCACCAAAGCAGCAGAAGATGCAATTATCCGCGTTGGAAAGGGGACTCTTGACGGTACTCATAAGATTGAAGAAAAAGTTGAAGTACCATTTGAAACAATTGTAGAATTTGACGACAGTCTAAAACCAGGTGAACAAAAAGTAGAAATTGAAGGAGTACCAGGTGAAAAGACTAGAACCAATACCCTTACTATTGTTGATGGCGAGGTAACAAAGACTGAAGAGGGTACTTTTGAACAAACAAAAGCACCAGTTAAGCGAATTGTAAAAGTGGGAGCTGCAAAATCTAATGGCACATATGAACACACTAATACGATTCCGTTTGAAGTAGAGGTTAGAGTAAACCCAGAGCTTAAGAAGGGCGAACACAAAGTTGTTCAAAAAGGTGAAGTCGGGGAAGAAAAATACACAATTACGATAGAAAATTCTAAAGTAACTAAGATTTCTGATGCTGCGATCACAAAATCTCCAGTTAAAGAGATTATTGAAGTTGGTAGCCAAGATTTCACTGGTGAGATTAATTATGTTGATAAGGACCCAATTCCATTTGAAACAGAAGTAACAGTTGATCCAAGCTTAAAACCAGGTGAAATTGTCGAAGATCAAAAAGGTGAACTTGGAGAACAAGAAACCAAGATAACTAGAACAATCACCAATGGTGAGGCAAGCGAAGAAAATCGTGGCGTAACCAATGTAATAAAAGATCCTGTTACTCGGAAAATTAGAGTAGGTTCTAAGACAGATGGTCAATACAAAGATGTTGAAACCATTCCATTTGAAATTGAAGTCAGAAAAGACCCATCACTTAAGAAGGGTGAATGGAAATATGCCGAAATTAATGGTGTACAACAAACTGGTGAAAGTGGACTTAAAGAAAGAACTCTTACAATTGAGAACTCAAAAGTAACAGATGAATCTGAATTTAAGACAATCAGAGAACCTAAGAAAGCTGTTATTTTAGTTGGTGATGAAGACTTCACAGGTACTTTCGAAACTAAGAAAACTGAAGCTGTTGAATTTGAAACAGAATACAAAGTTAACAATGAATTAAAACCAGGCGAAGTCAAAGTAGTACAAGATGGAGAACTTGGTGAAAAAGAAACACCAGTCACCCACACTATTGAAAATGGGAAAGTTACTAAGTCTGAAAATGGCGAAACTAAACAAACCAAAGCTCCAGTTAAGCGAATAGTTGAAGTGGGTCCAGGCACAACGGATGGTACTCACACATACACAAGCAAGAAACCATTTGAAGTAGAGGTAAGAGTAAACCCAGAACTTAAGAAGGGTGAGCACAAGGTAGTTCAACAAGGTGTTGAAGGGGAAGAAGAATATACGATTACGATTGAAAACTCAAAAGTTACGAATACTTCAGAACCAAAAGAAACCAAAGCGCCGGTTAACGAAATTATCGAAGTGGGAACTGAAGACTTCACTGGTACGCATGAAACGAAGAAAACCAAGGCGATTGAGTTTGAAACAGAATACATTATCGATAATTCACTCGAACCAGGTACAACTGAAGTTATTCAAAATGGTGAACTTGGTGAGGAAGAAACAACCATAACTCACACAATTGTGAATGGCGAAGTTACTAAGTCTGAAAATGGCGAAACTAAACAAACTAAAGCGCCAATTAAACGCATTGTTAAAGTAGGCCCAGCGAAGACGGATGGCACTCACACTTACACAAGTAAGAAACCATTTGAAGTTGAGGTAAGAGTAAACCCAGAACTTAAGAAGGGTGAGCACAAGGTAGTTCAGCAAGGTGTTGAAGGGGAAGAAGAATATACGATTACGATTGAAAACTCAAAAGTAACCAATACTTCAGAACCAAAAGAAACCAAAGCGCCGGTTAAAGAGATTATTGAAGTTGGTAGCCAAGAATTTGAAGGTGAAGTAAAACACACAGAAGAATTACCATTTGGCTACAAAGTAGAGGAAGTCGACAACCTTCAAAAAGGTGAATACAGAATTGTGAAACCTGGTAAAGTTGGAATAAAAACTACAACTTGGACAATTAAAGACTCTAAAGTCGATGGTGAACCAAAAGAAGAAATCGTTCTAGCAGAAGATGCCCTAATCCAAGTAGGTAAGGGAACTTCCGAGGGTACTCATGAAATCAAAGAGAAGAAAGAAATTCCTTTCGAAACTAGAGTTGAGTATGACGATACTCTTGAAGCAGGCCAACGTAAAGAAACTGGAGGAACACCAGGTGAACAAGAAAGAACGAATACTCTTGTAATCAAGGATGGTAAAGTTGTTGAAACCAAAGCAGGCGAATTTAAGACAACGAAAGATCCTGTAGAAAAAGTTATTAAGATCGGTACTAAACCAATTGTGAAAGAAGTAGAAAAACCATTTGAAACAGAGTATATTTATGATGAAAACGTTGAAATGGGCAAAGAAGAAGAAGTAACACCAGGTGAAAATGGAAAAGTTACAATTACTACTTCTTACGATAAAGATCAAGGTAAGCTTGTTACTAAGGAAGAAGCCAAGGATTCAGTTAAGAGAGTCGTTAAAGTTGGTACTAGACCTGTTGTTAAGGAAGAATCAATTCCTAACAATACTCAATACAAACATAATCCTGAGCTTAAAGATGGAGAAATCAAAAAAATTAAGGATGGTACTCCAGGAAAAGTGATCATCACGACTAGTTTCAATAAAGAAACTGGCAAATTTGAAACGAAAGTTGAAAGAACCGAACCTACTGATGCAGTTTATGAATATGGTTCTAAGACTGATGGTAAAGTAACGGTTGAAAATGAAGTTCCTTTCGAAGTAGAAATTATTGAAGATGCAGAAATGGAAGCTGGTAAGTCTGAAACAGTTCAAGAAGGAAAAACTGGTAAAAAAGAAACCACAATTACAATAGAAAATAGTAAAGAAGTTTCTAGGGAAGAAAACATCACAGAACAACCAATTAAGAAGATTGTAAAAGTCGGAACTAAATGTAAATGTGAAATCCCACCAGTAAATCCGGAAGATCCAAAAGATCCAGAAAAACCTGAGATACCAGAGGAATCTGAGACCCCAGAGAAACCAGAAGACCCTGAGACTCCAGAGAAACCAGAAGACCCTGAGACTCCAGAGAAACCAGAAGACCCTGAAAAACCAGAAGAGTCTGAAACTCCAGAGAAACCAGAAGACCCTGAGACTCCAGAGAAACCAGAGGACCCTGAGACACCAGAGAAACCAGAGGAACCTGAAACTCCAGAGAAACCAGAAGACCCTGAGACTCCAGAGGCACCAGGCGAGAAAGAACCGAAAAGATTTACAGAAATTCATTATAATAAAGCGAAAGTCTTACCTGAAACAGGTGAAGAGAGTTCAAAATCATTATTGGCTATTGGCGTAATGTCTTTACTTTCAGGATTTTCTCTTATTACAAAAAAATCCAAAAAAGAAGACCATTAAAATAGGGTCAATTGATTGATTAGGGAGTTGGCAAGAAGTAGAAAATTGAATAATTTTCGCTTCGTCTACCTGCCTCC
>NZ_BCQX01000074.1 GCF_001552295.1 Globicatella sanguinis NBRC 15551
GGTTCACTCCCAACTGTGCGGGGGTAGACAGACGAGCGAAAATCATTTGATTTTCTACTTCTTGCCCACTCCCAAAATTTTCCAAAATCATTACTATTAACACAAAGCAAAATAATTAACCCACATCATTTGACAAAGAGTTATGATAGTTTAATTTATTTTTCAAAAAACCATTTCTTAGGAATGAAACCTTTACCTGCATTTTTCACGGCACTACCGACGGATTTCACCACAACTTTACTATTATTGGATAAGATTTCTCCCATATAGCTAATTGAATTCACGGAGGCACTACGGCGAATTTTATTTTTCTCTTCATTGCGATCCATTCCTAGATACGTTTGGGCAATTAGACCAACTCTCAGCGTTAAGAAGGCATTAATCGAGCCTTCCATTAAACTGGAGACAACTAAATTGGTAATAGGAACCATTCCTGGAATAGCTGAAGCGATACTTTCGCCAATCACTGAGGTAATTAAAGGTTCCATTTGTCCTTCAATTAAGTCAGCATCTTCAATCGTGCGAGCCATTAAAACGACCGATGCCACTTGAACATACAGCTTAGCCATGCCTTTTAACGTAGGTCTTGTTTGATAAAAATTACTTAATTGCCATACCATTCGTAACAACGAAAATAACACGACCAAACTATCTAAAGCACCATTTTGTGAAATTGCGGTTGAAAGAAAGATCGCATTCGCATTTTCCTTGATTAATGGTAAAGAGCGCTCGTGTAATTGGATAAAGGCTTTATCAATCACACTGGATAATGGCATCTCTGTTTGATCAAAATCAAAATCCGCTAAATTAGGATTGTCCTGTAAAATTTCTTTAACCTTCAGCAAATAAATATGAAATTCCGCTTCACTAGCATCATCTGCTAATTCAACAATTTCGGGCTGTTGTCCCCAAGTTTTGTAAATTTTAAAGCCCAGATAAACAAGGCCGATTAATAACAGTCCCGCTACAATCATCCCCATGATAGGATGTAATAA
Source organism: Globicatella sanguinis NBRC 15551 (assembly GCF_001552295.1). Lineage (GTDB taxonomy): Bacteria > Bacillota > Bacilli > Lactobacillales > Aerococcaceae > Globicatella > Globicatella sanguinis. The sequence goes on from NZ_BCQX01000074.1 coordinate 996, forward strand.
TTGGCTAAAGAACTGATAAGTCAACATCAATTGGTTGACAATAAAAAGGGTAAAGATGGCCACTAAGAAATACAAGAGCCATTTTAATAAGCGACTTAAATCTTGCCACCATTTATTCATATTATCATTCCTTTACTGATTCTTTCACACTCTTATTAGATCTTAAAAAGCTGACCGAATGTGAAGGGAAGCGTCTTTTATCGTTCTCAAAGCATACAACTTTGATTCTGAAAACATACATAAAGCTAAGTCTATCTTACCGAACAATACCAATAAAAAAATCGGCCTCACGACCGATATTGATAGCCTTTTATGCTGTCAATTGTGCTAAAAACTCTTGTTTCCAACCGATGTGCTCATCTAAACATAAGGCAAATTCAAAGTCTTTCACATTAACTTGCACGATAAACTGATTATGTGCATAGCGCACCATCAAGATTAAATCATCAAGGGTACGTCCAAAATACCAAAAATGCTGGTTATCCTCACTATCAGCCTCAATATCCTTTTTAATCGTTTCAACTAAAGCTGGAATAGTATCTGTATCTGTATTAAAGATGAAGCCATATTCATGTTCGGTCATAAGGTCTACTTCGTACCAATAGTGAATGCTATGGTCATATTGTTGTTTTTCTAGTTGTTTCATTATTACACCTAATTTCCTCTTTAATTTGGATATGATTAACTAGCATCTGTAATTCGTTTCATAATCTTATTTTATCATATATTAGGATAATAGTTCATCCAATAATTGATGCATATTCTTATAAGACGTTACTTCTGAATCATCTATATCCAATGTAAGCCAGTCATTGATAAAATAAGTTTTTAATCCGGCAGAGCGAGCGGCTGTAACACCGGTTGGAGAGTCTTCAATTGCAATTACTCCATCTAGTGTTGATCCGGTTTCTTCTAACACTCTGAGATAAATTTCAGGATTAGGTTTTTGATGAGTTATCATATCGCCATAGACTTTAGTTGAAAAATAATGCTGAATATCTAGCTGTCCCGTAATCTTCTCAGCTCTTTCAGTGTAGGAAGTCGTCGCAATAGCTATTGGAATATTGTGTTCTTTTAATGTTTCCAAAATTTCTCTAACTCCCGGCATTAATTGAACTTGATTAGTCGCAATCATTTCCAAAATATAAGCTTCACGATATTCTCGCATTTTTTGAGTTAAAGCCGGATCACCAGTACGTTCGGTAATTACACGATTATTATCTACAATACTTTTACCACGCATGCTATTAACGAAATCGAGTCCAAAGTCATATCCATAATGTTTAAAGGCATCATCCCATCCTTTAGCATGAATATCTTCTGTATTACATAAGGTACCATCCATATCAAAAATTGCTAATTTTATTTGATTGATTTTCAAACTGTATCCTCCTTCGAATCCATTTTCATATTTTGTTTTTCTAACCTTTCACGTAAACTATCTTCAAACTTAATTTCTTCTTGAAAAATAAACCATTCTAAAATTAATCCAGTAATTAAACAACCTAACAAACAATAGATAAGAATGTTCCCTATTTGCTCAAGCGCTGTTACTGATAATTGTACTACATTTAAAAGAAATTGTAAGGAATAATACCATATTATAAATATAACGAACATCGCACCAAACTTGAAAAATGGATGTCTTTGGTCAAGTTGTAATTTACGAAAAACAGGAATCAAGACCATCACTATTAATAACGAGACTGATGCTATTGCTAAAAAAATGAAGGATGCTTTTATACCAACCGTGACCATCGAAGTTATAAAAGTTATGATAATCCCTATTATAATCAGTAACTTTTGCCACAAACGATATTTACTAACGATTTTATCGTGTTGCTGTTCCATTTTAGATTTTATTTTTACTCGAACATCCGAAATTTTAGCAGTTCTCTTTTGATTTAATCGTACTAATTCAACATCATATTGCTGTCTTGATAGCTCATCTTTAAAAATCTCTTGAGCTTGACGTAATTGGGTAATGGTTTCAATATAAATAATGTCACTGATTTCTTCTAAAGCTTGTTGTTGATTGACCGTTTGAAGCTTCTGTATTATCAATGTTTGAATTTCTTTAGTCGATAATTCAGGATTAATCGATAAACATTCATAGTAGTTTTTCATCAAGTATCACCCTTCAAAAAAAAAGAGTAAACCATCTTTCAACATTAAACTGTTAGTCTGGTTTACTCCTTATATTTTTATTCTGCCAATTGTTTCTTACACATTTCATATAAGCCTTGCATATAGCCAATACCGATGGCACGATCATATAAACCATAACCTGGTCGACATACTTCACCCCAGATTGCTCGGCCATGGTCTGGGCGAATAATCCCATCATATCCTACTTCAACCAAAGCTTTCATTATTTCAGCCATATCTAAATCACCTTCAGGCGAATAATGAGCAACTTCCGCAAAATGTTTTTCACCTAAATAGCGAACGTTTCTAAAATGAACGAAATTAATTCGATCGCCCATTTCACGAATGATAGCTGGAATATCATTATTCGGGTCTGCACCTAAAGAACCGGTACAAATCGTTAAGCCATGATGTTTTGAATCAGTGATCGATAAGATGCGACGTAAGTCTTCCGCATTTTTAGTAATTCTTGGCCAACCAAAAATTTCCCAAGGTGGATCGTCTTGGTGAACTGCTAAATAGACATCTGCCTCTTCACAAGCGTCTATAATCGACTCTATAAAATACTTATAATTTTCAAAGAGTTGTTCTTCCGTAATGCCTTCATACATTTTTGTTAAACGTTCGAATTTATCTAAGCGTTCTTTTTCCCAACCAGATAGTTTAAATCCTCCGGTTTGTTTTTGGACGTGATTAAAGACTTCTGTAGGTTCCATACCATCAATGACACTTTGATCGAAGACTAATCCATATGAACCGTCTTCAAACTGATAATTTAAATCTGTTTTTAGCCAACCGAATACCGGTTTAAAACTATAACAAATAACTTTAACACCACATTGACCTAAATTACGGATTGTTTGAATATAATTTTCAATATACTTATCACGTTCAGCTGTCCCGGCTTTTATCGCATCATGAACCGATACAGATTCAATTCCATGTAATTCTAGTCCTACTTCATTCACTTGTTTTTTTAACGCTTCAATTTCTTCAATTTCCCAAACGTCGCCTGGTAATTTATTTAACAATGTCCCGACTACTCCATGCATTTGTGGAATCTGACGGATATGCTCAATCGGAATATTGTCATCTTTACCGTACCATCTAAAAGACCATTTCATGAAATCTCTCCTTTCTTAAAAGTCATCATCGAAGCCATCTTCATCAAAGGTTGTTTCTTCAGCTAATTGACTAATATGCCAATGACTGATACCTGATGTTGCTTGTGTTTGAATTGACTCAATTGCTTCTTCAATCGAAGTGCCAATTAATCGTTGATTAACAGCTTCAATTAACATCGGTAAATTAACTCCTGATAACACATGGCATTTACTTTTCAATGAATCTTCTAATCCATTTATGGTCATTAATGACTGATTATATGGACTCGCAGATAATAGATCTGTTAATATTAGGACACCGTCTCCTTGATTAACGGTTTGTATTGCCTTCGCAATATCGTCACCTAATTCCTCGATTGCTTGCCCTTTTTTTAAAACACAAGCTGCTAGTCCTTCTGTGTTACCAAAGATAACATCGACTGAGTCTATTAAACCTTGTGATAATGTTCCGTGAGAAGCTATTACGATGCCAAACATTTAATTTCCTCCTTTAAAATAATCAATAATCGTATTAATATTCTTCCAATTGACCTCAGTTGAATTTAAATCACCACGATCTAAATAATAACTTTCCGCTGATTTTTGCGAACTGATTATATAATGATAATGACTTGTGCCAGCTTGTGGCATTATACCAAATTGCTGACATTTATCTTGTTCTTTTTTAGACTGGGTAAAACAATATAACGCGTTATCACTACCAATAGAGTCTAAATAATAGAGTTCGCCTCTCTTCACAAATAATTGCTTTACTAACTCTATTTGTTCAAAACCATAAGTGCCATTTGGAATTAAAATATAAGCAATTCCTGGATCTCTTCGTTGATACATTAACTCCAATATCGCAAGAATGGAAGATGTGTTCCGAACCACATTTTTACGACGACTGACGCCACGAGATACTTTACTCGCTATCAAGAAAAAAGCCATTACAGTGATGCTGACTAACCAAGCTTTATAGTCTCTAAAATCGATGGCAAATTGACTAAGTTTTAAATACATAAAAAGTGCCAATAATCCACCTAAAAATAATAATCCAGCCGACATCATGATATATTGAAAGGTTTTTTTCTCTTGTTCTTTCACATCAAAAAAATCATATGAACCAAAGTGTTGTTTCGGTGTATCATAATAGGTTGCCACTACTTGTCGTGCTTTTTTTGGATTTCCTACAATGATAATTTTGCCGAAATCTTGTTTATTATTCGTTAACTCTTTCACTTCGATATCTTCACGAAATTGATAGACATCTTTAACAAATGAATGAATAAAACGATTGATTTGAACGGTTGATTGTCGCTTATTAAAGACAGTACGATAGCGAAATAACCAGTCTTTTAATCGCTCTTCACTTTGATTCATAATATCCCGACTTTCTATAATGTGATGTTAAATTTCCCTAAAACTTCTTTTAAGCTATGTTTTTCAGCAGATGGTGTTTGTTGGAAATAAATATTTTCAACACCATATTGTTGATGCATTTCTTTTAGCATTTCTGCATCTTCTTGATTAATGTATACAGATTTAGTTACACGAATATCTTTAGAAGAATCTTTCTCAGCGACACCACCAATATTCAATTCTTTGATTTCTACTCCGTCTTTTACTAATTCGTACATTGATTTAACTGATTTTGTTAATAAAATACAGTTGTAATCTTTTAAATTATAATCGTGCCAGTAAGATTTCATGCGATCCATAGTCGTTACGATTGTCTTTTGACCCGTACGACTTCCTGCTGACATATAGATTTCACGCATAAACTTATCCATTGCTACCACATCATCCACCACAAAAATTGAGTTAACTCCATTTCGTTGAGATAAGGTAATCATTACTTGTCCGTGAATTAATCTCTCATCCACGCGTGCTAAATTAATTTGTCCCATAATATACTACTCCTTTTATTGTTATAGAATACCAATTGCTGCTAATACGACTAAAATAGCCGTTAGGATTAATAGAATATTGGTCACTTTTAATCCTTTCTTTTGATAGTAGAAATACACAAACATTACTGTCGCTAGCGGCAAGATACCAGGTAAAATTTTATCTAATAATTCTTGAATGACAAAATCGCGTCCAGAAATGTTAAAAGCAAGTGAAGAGGACACTTTAACATAGTTAGCTGCTAAAATTCCCATCATAAACATCCCTAAAATAGATAATACATCAATAATTTGTTGTAATCCTGAACTTTGTAAAATATCTCCTGCGTCACGACCTAATTTAAATGATGAACGAGCGAAGAATAAACCAATTAAATATTGATAAGTTGCAAACAATACAAATGGAATGATTGCTCCTAATCCAGATCCTGCTTGAGCCCATGGAACTGCAATGGCGATGAAGATATATTGAATAGTACCAGAGTCAATCGCATCACCAATTCCCGCTAAAGCTCCCATTAAACCGGCTTTTGTATTATAAAGTAAGTCATCCGAAACAGTTACTTCTTCACCATTGTATTCTTGTAACGCTCTTTGTTCTTCCATTGAAGCCATTAATCCAGTAATCACTCCACCACCCCATGTTAATTGAGTATTGAAGAATAATAACTGACGTTGATATGCCGCTCTTAGTTGATCTTCATCTTTATATAATTTTCGTAAAATAGGCATTAATGCATATAATAACGAAGCTGCAAGATAGCGGTCGAAAGAGTGGGGAATTTCATTGGCCCAATGCCATCTTAAATAAGCTTTTGTTACGTCTTTCGTTGTAATTTTCTCAGGAGCTAAATGTGAATTTTGAGTTGTTTGTTTCATTTCCTTATTAGTTAATTCCATTGTTTTTACCTCCTCTAATTAAAATCCATCGTCAAAACCATCGTCAAATCCATCATCAAAGGCGTCGCCACTTTCAGATGATCTTACTGTTGATTTTGCTTCTTTTCCACCTGCTGAACGAGCAGTAACATAAATAATTGCTATCATAATACCAAAGATTGCGTATGTTACCATTGTGATACCTAATGAAGAAAGAGTGACTGAAATGAAATATGCTAAGAAGAAGAAGACTAATAAGTCTTTACGTCCAATAACATAAATCGTGGTCGCAATCCCAATCGCTGCTAACCCTCCACCTACTACGGTTAGAATATGAATAAAGACCGTTCCTTCTAACTTATTCATAAAGTCGGCGATAACAGGTGCACCCCAATAAAGTGAAATAAAGATTAGCGGAACGAATAATAAGAATGATGCAATCGTAGGATAAGCTATTACCGTTCTACTGATTTTCTTATCATTAATATTATTTTCTAAAACTGCTGTATCCGTCATTTTACCTATAAAGGTATTTAAAAAGAAACGGAATTGATATAAATATGATCCTAATAATCCAACTGGAACTGCTACCGCAATCGCTGACTCCACGTTCATTTTACTTAATAAAGCAACCGGTACGGCAATTGCAGCTGCAACAGCTGGTTCTTGTGGCATTGAACCACCTGGAGAGAATACCCCCATATAAATTAATTGTAGTCCTGCAGTAATAATCATTGCTTGTTTCACATCTCCCATGACTAACCCACAAATAAAACCAGTCATTAATGGGGAGAAACGAAGCGTTAAGGTCATCCCACCTAATCCACGAGACATAACAGCGGCAACCCAAATAGCAATGAGTAAACTTTGCATTGCTGATAATGTTTCCATAGTAAAACCTCCTATTTATTTATATAATTTTCTAGTTCTAATATTGCTGATTTTAATACACTTTGATTGATTTCAAGAGGAATTAAATGAACTTTCTCTTTGCTATCGATAAATTCAACTAAATTATCGAGTAATTCTCCTTCTTCAATCTCAATATGCATTTCTTTTAACGACTTAGGTAAATTCAATTCATTATATAATGGTATTAACTCATCAATATCAGCCCAACGTTTTTCGATAGCCATTTGATAAAGAATACCATAAGCAACAATTTCGCCATGTAAATATTTTTTAACGGCTGGATAATATTTTCCTAAACCATCATGCATAGCATGTGCTGCTGCATTACGAGAATATTTACCTCCTAAGCCACCCACCATACCGGCAATCGCAAAGACGATTTCTGATAAACGATAGAATTCATCACTAATGACTTGATTCTTCATGTCTTCAATTGCTTTAGCTGCATCATTTAAAATTTGATCTTTCGATAATACAGTAATGTGTTGAGCAAGTTGCAAATAATTTTCTTTTTGTAAATGAGCTTGTTTCAAAATTGCATCGGATTCATACCATTTCGCAATTGTATCGGCTAGCCCTGCTACAAAATATTCAACAGGCGAATCGATTACGAGCTCAGGATCTGTAATTAAAAAAGCTGCTTGTCTTAAGAAATGTTCTGATTTACCTTCTGATTCACCTGATTCTTTATACATAACTGAAAGTGGCGTCCAAGGAGCACAATTACTTGCTAGGGTTGGTACCACCCCGAAAGGTACATTCGCAATATGTGCAGCATAACCTACCAAGTCGGTTAATTTCCCACCGCCAACACCAATAATGAAATCAATGTCTTGCTTTTCAACAATATCTTTAATTAAGTCCGCGCCATAATAACTACATTCTCCAGTATATTGATGATAGATGATATCCCCTTCGAAGTTATCAATAAAGCTTAAAAATGGTTTTGCCTTTTCCCAAGAAATAGTTCCGTGCACAATTAAGATATTTTCTGCATGATATTCTTTTAAAAGCTTAGGAATATTTTGTAGTGCACCAATATGATATTGATAAAATGACGGCCCCATTTTTACCTGTAAGTCTGTTAACATGATTATCAAATCTCCTTATTTCATGACTGTTTGGACTGCTGTATGTGGGACTTTCCCATTCACAATCCGTTCAACATCTTCTAAACATTTTAACCCCATACCTTCTAAGCACTCTAATGTATAAGCACCTGTATGAGGGGTCATCACCACATTATCAAATTGTAAATAAGGGTGATTTCCTCGACCTGGTTCAATTTCTAATACATCTGTTCCTAAACCGGCAATTTTTCCTGAAGCTAATCCTTCGACAATTGCTTCTTCGTCTAATAAGGCACCACGAGCTGAGTTTGAAAGATAGACGTGATCTTTCATTAAATTAATTTGTTCAGTAGAAATCATATGGTAGTTTTCTTCTGTCAAATTCGCACATAAACAGATGACATCAGATTGCTTAAGTAATGTTTCAAAATCAACTTTATGAGCACCGAAACTTTCGATATAAGTTTGTGACTTATAAGGATCATAAGCCAATACATCACATTTATATCCATAACGTGCAATTTCAGCAACACAACTTCCTGTATTGCCAATCCCAATGACTCCTAAAGTCTTATTAAATAAAGTACGTCCCACATAACTTGCTCGGTCTTCCCAATGATCTGATTTAACTGCTTTGGTCGATTCAGTCACTCTACGCATTACTGTCAGTAAGTTCGTAATATTTTGCTCGGCAACTGCGCCACGTTCAACTAGAGGAGAAACAATCGAAACAACCGTTCCGCATTCTTTAGCCGCTTCTAAATCGACATTGTTATAACCTATTCCATGACGACTGATAAGCAGTAAATCTTTTTTATTATCAAAGAATTCCCTTGTAAAAAACGGCGTTACACTTGAAATCACAATGTTAAATGGTGCTAACACTTCTGCTAACGCTTTTCCATCAATATCACTATCTACATCAATTCGCTCAACTTCACCAATTTCTTCTAAACGTTCAATGTGTTCAGGAAATATACGCCCATAACTACTTGAATTAACAATTGCAATACGATAATTATTCATCTTACTCTCCTTCATAAATCTCATCCGACAACTAAAATGTTTTTACACCCCCATGGAAGCCTTTTATTTTAAATTCATTATACAATAAATAATATTTTTTGTAAACTCTTTCAAAAATAAAATTTATTTTTTGCTCGATATCTTTTAAAATCTATTTATTTTTAGTATAATAGTCTTAATCAGAACTAAGTAGAAAAGAGGAACATCATGAATGATGATACAACCAATTATTATCTAAAACGTAAAATTAAAGCTTTAGGCAGTTCCTTAACCACGATTGAACAGCAAATTGCAGAATATTTAATTAACTCTGATGATTCAATCGGTAAAATGACTTTAGATGAATTGGCTACTTACATCAATGTTTCTAAGTCTTCCATATTTCAGTTTATAAAAAAATTAGGTTTTGAAGGCTATCAAGATTTTAAAATGTCAGTAGTTAAAAATATTTCTGAAATTCGCAATGATAATTTTTTAAGTAATTATCATGATATTGATCAAAAAGATAATACCTATGATATTGCAATGAAAGTTCTAAACTCGAATGTCCAAGCTTTGCTCGATCTTCGCTATAGTATTTCAGAAGAACAGTTAGATCATATTTTAGAAATAATAAATAAATCTACCACCCTTCATTTCTTTGGTCTTGGTGGTTCCTCGGTTGTGGCTTATGATAGTTACCATAAATTTATGCGTACCAAACATCATGTCAATTATATTCAGGACTATCATATGCAATTATCCTATACCACTAAAATGGGGAAAAACGATTGTGTCTTTATCTTTTCCCATTCTGGTATGACCAGAGAATCAAATATTTTAGCAGAGGAAGTAAAGCGAAATAAAGCGAAACTCATTGTTTTGTCAGGTATCAATCAATCGAATCTCGCACAATTAGCGGACGAAACAGTGATTATTACCACCGAAGAATCCGCCTTTCGAACGGAAGCTTTAATGGCAAGATTGGCATATATTAGTATGATGGACTTCATTTATATTAATGTGATGTTAACGGATCAAAAAAGAAATAACGAATCAATCGAAAACATTCGTAAAAGTTTACAAAGTTCTCGTATTCAATCGTAATTATTTAGAAGAATTCATAACACTTTTACAAGTAATGGTTTCAAAATGAAGGTATGGAGTTTTAAGTTTCACTGTTTTAAATTAAATAAATAGTAAAATAAATTTATACCATGTGTAATGATGTTTATACATGGTATTTTTTATTGTTAGGCTATGGCAAATCTCATTCATTCAACACAATAAAATAGGTAGACTCATTATGTCGCTTTCAACTTATTAAATTTGTCATATATTTTAATCGTAATTTAT
>NZ_BCQX01000075.1 GCF_001552295.1 Globicatella sanguinis NBRC 15551
GTGCCAATCCTTATTAATAAAGATTATAAATTTACTTTGTAATATATTTTTCAATAGGGTAGTCATTGGGATTGATATCCCATTGTCCATTCATTATCAACTGACTCCATTGATATCCTAAATAAGGACCACTAGTGAGACCAGATGAGCCGAGTCCAGAAATGGCCCATAAAGTATGGGTTTCGGGTACTTGTCCTACTAAAACGGAATAATCAGACGTATAAGCACGTGTTCCTACACGTGTGGATTTAATCTGATACTGATCAATACTAGGTATCCATAATTTAGCTTCAGCTGTTAATTCTTTTAATTTTGAAGCATCAACGGTCAGGTCAAAACCTTGATCATCCTCGTGAGTAGCACCGAGTACAATTTCCCCTTTTTTATTAGGGATAATATCTATTTTTCCTGGGGGCATAATAACAGGCCATTGGTTATTTTGCCATTGATTATTTTGAATCGTATAGAGCTGTCCTTTTTGAGGTCGAATATCGACTGTGTATCCTAAAGGATTTAATAAATTGGGTAACCACGCTCCTGCTGCTAATAAGATTGCTTGAAATTGTTTTTGTCCTAAAGAAGGTGAGGAGAGTGTATCGGGTGATCTTAATTGAGCTGTTTCATAGTAGATCGTCCCACCTAATTTTTGAATAGCGGCATGTAAGGTGTTGATTAAACCAAGTCCATCTACACGGGCGCCACCTGTCACAAACGTAGCATTTAAATTTGTTTCCAATAGGGGACAGTAATCTTTTAGATTATCATTCCAGACAGTCTTAACTTCTTGAATAGCTGGAGAGTCTTTTCTTTTTTCTTTCGCAGCTTTCTGGTCACGATTCAAGGCTTTTTCTGATTTGCGAATGAGTAACGTTCCTTGTTCTTCAAAAATGTTAGCAACATCAAATGAATCACTGGATAAATCCGCTATAAGTTGACGATAAAATTCAGCACCTTTTGACACAAGATGATACCAAGGTTTATTGCGTCTTTGACTAAACCATGGACAGATAATTCCGGCAGCTGCTTTGGTAGCTTGACCTGTCCCTTCATCGAAGAGCGTGACATGGTAACCAGACCTCGTTAAGTAATATGCAGCGGTAGATCCAACAATACCACCACCAACAATGGCGATTTGTTTCATTATTTTGCCTTCTTCCTTTATTAATAGTTAGATTTATTTTATCATAAAGACAAAGTAAAAACTTAAAAGTTTTTGGATCTAAGTCATTTAGTTTATCGCGAAGTGGTTAAATGGCCTCAATCAAGTTATTAAGACACAGTTTGAGACCACTCAATATGCGGGGGTGGGCAGACGAAGGACAATCATTTGGTTTTCTACTTCTTGTCCACTCCCAAAACGAAACCCATTTTTAAAGAGTCCGAAATCCTAAAGAGATAGAAATGAGGAGGCTAGAACAAAACTTAAAAAATCGTTTAGTTTGAACGATTTAATTGATAGCACAAAAGTTAAATGGCCTCAACCAAGTCATTAAGACACAGTTTGAGACCACTCAATATGTGGGGTGAACAGACGCAGTGAAAATCAGCTAATTTTCTACATATTGCCTATTCCCTCCTAAATTTTTGAATGTTAATAATCAGTCATCAGATAGGTTGTTAAAATTGATATTGTTGAATATATTTTTTAATAATCGGATGGTTAAATAGGGAATAAAGGATGGCAGTGTTTAAAAATAAAGAAATAGTATTTTTTATAATACGCATTCCCATGAATACTTCCCAAGCTTTTCCAGTCATCATTCGAACCCATAAAGAACCGAGACCTAAATTTACGAATAAAGTAATAACAAGCACTACTAAAAAGACTCGTTTTAAAGTAATCTTTTGACGCCAAAAACCATAACCATAAATGAAACCTCCTAAGGCTGCACTAAGTGTGTAACCAAAAAAGAAGTTCTGGCCGGTCAAGAGGGCACCAATAATATCGTTGAAAATCCCAATAATAAGTGCGTACCATGGACCAAATAGAATTCCTGATAAACCAGCACCAATGAAACCAAAACCAAATTGAACAAAAGGTTCAATTTTCACTGATGGTAAAAATCCCAATGCAATTCTTAAGCCTAAAATAATTCCTAAGAGTGAAATTTGAAAAGCAGACAATTGATGTCGCTTATTGTTAAATATTTTTTCCATAAAAACTCTCCTTTGAGACAGAGAGCTACAATTAAGCAGCGAATGCGAGAAATTACCGCGAGCATACTCTTCGTCTAACAGCAACATTCCATCTGATAGCACTTAACGCAATTTCTCTACTCTGTTATAGTATTTTTGATGACTGATATAAGTAATATACCATTAAAAACATTATAAGTATAGAGGAGGCTTGTAGTTGACAGTTCAACATGCGAGAGTTTACACTCATTTTATGAGGTGAAGAATATGAATGAAATGATTAAAAAGCAATTAAATCATCGGACAATTCGTTTTTTTAAAGATAAGCAAGTAGCGCCAGAACAATTGAATACTATTTTAGAAGTGATCAATCAAACCGCTAGTAGTAATGCATTACAAGCTTTTTCAATTATTCGAGTAACTGATCAAGAAAAGCGATCTAAGCTAGCTGAAATCACTAAACAAGCCTATATTACAAAAGTACCAGAATTATTTATTTTTGTAATTGATAACTATCGTAATGCTACTATTGCCAAAGCCAAAGGATATCAAGGAGAAAGTTATCGTTCGATGGACTTTTTCTTTCAAGGAGCAGCCGATAGTTATTTAGCAGCCCAAAATGCTACCAATGCCATTGAAGCATTGGGAATGGGGGCTGTTTACTTTGGAAGTATTTTAAACGATGCGCAAGCAGTAGTTAATTTATTTAATTTACCAGAATTAACTTTTCCTCTATTAGGACTTGGTTTTGGTTATCCAGATGATGAACCACAATTAAAACCTAGAATGAATCTTAAGCTAAAATTAGGTGAAAATGAGTATCCAAAACCAGATGATATAGTAGTTGATTTAGCGGCTTATGATCAACAGATGCAAGAATATTACGATACTCGTGATAAAAATCGCAGAGTAGATAGTTTTACCAATCAAGTGGTAGCCAAATATCAATCCGCACCAAAATTAAGAGCGGAATTATTACGTGTTGTTCAAAGACAAGGATATCAATTGAACCTTGAGTAGAAAAATTACAAAATGAGAGAGTTAGTAAGGATTTTGAAGATTGCTGACTCTCTATTTTTTTATTTAAATCATTAAATCGCACTCCTATGTGGACAAGAACACTGATGGTTGACTCTTTATTTTTGTAGTTTAAATTATCGATATTTTAAGATAGAGTGAAGCTGTCTTTCAAATAAAGAGACTGTTAAAGATAAAATGAATATAGATAAAATAAAGAGGTTGATATTCATCTTGATTTCAGTTAAAGTTATAATGGTGTGGAACATAAAATGTTTCACGAAAAGAGAGGGGTTATTTTGATGAACCAAGAATTATTTATCGCGATGCTAAAGGACAAAGGGATTGAATTAACACCTACTCAAATTGACCAATTTGAAACATATTATCAATTATTAGTTGAGTGGAATGAAAAAATTAATTTAACAGCGATTACCGAAAAAGAAGAGGTCTACCTCAAACATTTTTTTGATAGTATTATGGTACTTTGGGAAATGCCATTAGCAGATTATCAAATTAAGCTAGTAGATGTCGGAGCAGGCGCTGGTTTTCCAAGTATACCGTTGAAAATTATTAAGCCTGAGCTCGACATTACGATTATTGATTCTTTGAACAAAAGAATTAATTTTTTAAAAATCCTAACCGAACAACTCGGTTTAGAAAACGTTAAAACTTTACATGGTAGAGCCGAAGATTTTGGTCAAAATCCTGATTTTAGAGGACAATTTGATATCGCAACAGCTAGAGCGGTCGCTTCATTGAATGTTCTATCAGAATTTTGTTTACCATTAGTAAAAAAAGGTGGCTATTTTATTGCATTAAAAGCGGCCAAATCGGATACTGAATTACAAGAAGCTCAAAAAGCCATTGCTGTTTTAGGTGCTAAATTAGAAACAGTTGTAGAGGATCTTTTGCCTTTTGAAGAGAGTGAAAGAACCTTTATTAAAATAAGAAAAACCTTGGAGACGCCGAGGAAATATCCAAGAAAACCAGGAAAACCATTGAAACAACCAATTAAATAAAGGAGGAAATACATAATGGGAAAAATGATTGCAGTGGGTAATCAAAAAGGTGGCGTTGGTAAGACAACTACTACCGTAAACTTAGGAGCAGCTTTAGCTGCATTAGGGAAAAAAGTTTTGATTATTGACTCAGACTCCCAAGGAAATGCTACCAGTGGGTTAGGAGTAGAGCGAGCAGATGTTATTAATAGTCTTTACGAGATATTAGTCGATGAAATCCCAATGGAATCATGTGTTCTTCCAACCTCTAGAGCAGGACTGTATATAGTGCCTTCAACCATTCAATTAGCAGCAGCAGAATTAGAACTCGCGAGTGTTCCCAACCGTGAATCAAGATTAAAAAATGCGGTCGAACCACTTCGTGATCAATATGATTATATATTGGTAGATTGCCCGCCTTCCCTTGGTCAATTATCGATCAATGCCTTTACAGCAAGTGATACGATATTAATACCTGTACAAGCTGAATATTATGCATTAGAAGGCTTAAGCCAGTTACTCAATACGATTCGTTTAGTGCAACGCAGTTATAATCCCGATTTTCGTATTGAAGGTGTTTTACTGACAATGTTAGATGCGCGCACAAATCTAGGGTATGAAGTGGTTGAAGAAGTCAAAAAATATTTCCAAGAAAAAGTATATAATACCATTATTTCAAGAAATATTCGTTTATCAGAAGCACCCTCTTATGGACAATCAATCATTGACTATGATCCACGTTCAAGAGGAGCAGAGATGTATACTGAATTAGCAAAGGAGGTTTTAGCAAATGGCTAATAAAGCTAAAAAAGGCGGGTTAGGCCGTGGAATGGATGCCTTGTTTTCAACTTTTGAAGAAACACCTAATGATAATGAAGTAGTAGTTGAATTAAAAGTTTCCGATATTCGAAGCAATCCTTATCAACCTCGTAAAAATTTTGATGAGAAAGCTTTACAAGAATTAGCAGACTCAATCAAACAGTCTGGTGTTTTTCAACCGATTATAGTACGTCGTTCAACTATTAAAGGCTATGAATTGATTGCAGGTGAACGAAGAGTTCGTGCTAGCCAATTAGCTGGTAAAGAGACAATCCCTGCCATTGTTCGTCAAATTGATGAAGAACAAATGATTGAAATTGCTGTTTTGGAAAACTTACAACGTGAAGACCTCAGTCCAATGGAAGAAGCAGAAGCATATAATGTATTAATGGAAAAATTGAAATTAACCCAAGCTGAAGTTGCAGAAAGAATGGGTAAAAGTCGTCCCTATATAGCCAATTATTTACGTCTATTAGCACTACCAGAAACAGTCAAAAAATTGTTAAATGATAATTCACTTTCAATGGGACAAGCTAGAACATTACTCGCTTTAAAGGATAAGAGTAAAGTGGTAGCTATTGCAGAAAAAGTAGTAAAAGATCAGTTAACGGTGAGACAATTAGAAGAATTGGTTCAAAGTTTAAATGAAAAAAAAGATGAACCTCAAAAAAAAGATGAGAAAAACAAGCCAGCAAGTAAGCCAACACATATTTTAGCAGTAGAAGAAAGAATGCAAGAATATTTTGGGACTTCAGCTACTGTGCATCAAAAAGGGGACCGTGGTAAAATAGAAATTGAATTTTTATCTCAGTCCGATTTAATCAGAATTTTAGATTTATTAAATATTCATTTATAGGAGCATTGAATGGAAAATAAAGTATATGATAAACTAGATATCGTTGAAATGCGCAAACCACATGCTTGTCAAACGAATCGTTGGCAAATAATTCGTATGGGCATGGATATTCGTATCAAATGTGAACATTGTGGGCATATTGTTACGATGACACGACGAGATTTTGAGAAAAAAATGAAAAAGATTCTTCAAAAACATGAAGAACAAGTGAGTGAATAGAAAGAGAGTGAAAGAATGGCTTTAACAGCTGGAATCGTTGGATTACCAAACGTCGGTAAATCAACCTTATTTAATGCAATTACAAAGGCGGGAGTAGAAGCTGCAAATTACCCCTTTGCTACAATTGAACCTAATGTGGGGATGGTAGAAGTGCCTGATCATCGTTTGAACGATATTACTAAATTAGTACGCCCTAAGAAAACCGTTCCGACAACATTTGAATTTACAGATATTGCCGGAATTGTTAAAGGAGCAAGTAAGGGCGAAGGCTTAGGTAATAAATTTTTAAGTCATATCCGTCAAGTAGATGCTATCTGTCAAGTAGTTCGTTGTTTTGATGATGGCAATATTACACATGTATCTGGAAAAGTTGATCCGATTTCCGATATTGAAACCATTAATTTAGAATTAATTTTTGCTGACTTAGATACTGTTGAAAAGCGAATGGCTCGAGTAGCTAAAATTGCTAAAACAAAAGATAAAGATGCCGTAGCGGAAATGGAAGTTTTAGAAAAATTAAAAGAGGCATTGGAAAACAATCAATTGGCTAATACCGTTGAATTTTATGATGAACAATTACCATATGTCCATAACCTCTTTTTATTGACTCGCAAAAAGATGTTATATGTCGCAAATATTGGTGAAGATGAAGTAGCTGACCCTACTGGTAATCCATATTTAGCACAAGTAGTGGCATTAGCTAAAACTCAAGACGCTGAAGTTGTACCTGTTTGTGCACGATTAGAAGAAGAAATTGCCGAGCTAGATGATGAAGAAAAACAAATTTTCTTAGAAGATTATGGTATGACGGAATCTGGTTTAGATCGTCTAATTAAAAAAGCCTACAGTTTATTAGGATTAGCAACCTATTTTACAGCAGGTGAGCAAGAAGTAAGAGCCTGGACTTTTAAAGTAGGAATGAAAGCCCCACAAGCAGCAGGCATTATTCATTCTGATTTTGAACGTGGATTTATCCGTGCAGAAACATTATCTTACGATGATTTAATGTCATATCAAAGTGTCGCAAAAGCACGTGAAGCAGGTAAATATCGTTCGGAAGGTAAAGAATATGTAGTCCAAGATGGCGATATTATGCTTTTCCGCTTTAACGTATAATGGAGGAAGAATCGATGACAGAAAAATTAAATCAAAATTCAGAATCTGAAATGAAAGAAAATGTAGCAGAAGCAATTACTGAAAGCACCTCCCAGGCAGAGTTAGAGCCAGCAGGAGCAATGGAAGAAGCTCAACAAAATGGTGAGTTATCATCAGATTATAAAGAACAATTAGCAGATAACAATGAAAATCAATCATCAATTATTCCGGGGATAAACTTAGCTACATTTAATCAGATAACTAAGAAAAATCAACAATATTTATTATCTGTTGAAAAACAATTGGAAAGTATCGATAAGGAAGGAACTACTTTTAAAGCAGTTATTAATGAAATTGCAGATACTTTAATTCAAGGCCAAAAAACCGGACAAACTGCGAAACATTTGTATGGAACGCCAACCGAATGTGTTGAAATTATTAAGCAACAACATTTTCCAACTGAAAAAGTTGATGATAATACACCATCTGAACCTTGGAAAATTGGGCTTGACGGTGCCTTATTATTAGGATCAATTTATACCTTAATGACCGGTTTATCATTGATGACTTCTAAAACTCCAAGTATTACTGGAATTGGCTTATTAACTTTAATTGTGAATTATATTGTAGCTGGGTTTGCAATGTTATTAATAGCAAGAAATTTACCAAAACCTGATGCACCTAAGGGAGAAAAAGGATATTTTAAATATTTTGGAATGTCAACTTTAGCAATGATTAGTTGGGTGGCTGCAGTCAGTTTAGTAACAGCTTTTGCGCCAAGTATCATTAATCCTATTTTACCGCCTGTTGCCTTATTAATAATAGGTGCCGTTACTATGATAGCGCGATTTTACATTAAAAAAGTATTGAATATTAAAGGTGGCGTATTCTAAAGACGCATGAATGATGAGACTAAGCAGAAACAGAATTTTTGCTTGGTCTCATCTTGTTATTTATATGAAGAGGGTGAGAAGTATAAAATATGGATGTTTCCTATAAATTTGCTTGAATGAAAAGGACATCCAAACATGCGATGAATCCTTTTTACTTCCTGATCACTCTCGACTATGTTGGGGAGGACAAACGAAGCGGAAATAATTTAATTTTCTACTTCTGGGCTACTATCGAAAGTATTTGCTAAGAAAATATGTTATAACGATGTTCAATATAAAATGGACAATTTTTTTGAAAAATCGAAAGATAATCATTAAAATTAAATTAAATTTCGTTTATTTGATAAAAAAGTCTTGAAAAAATTATCCGTGAGTGATAGTCTATAATACAATAAACTCGAGGAGGTATAAAATGTCCAATTGGGAAACAAAATTTACTAGAGAAGGTTATACATTTGATGATGTCTTATTAGTACCAGCAAAAAGCGAAGTATTACCAAATGATGTCGATTTAAAGGTGGAGCTAGCTCCTAATTTAAAGCTAAATATTCCGATTATTAGTGCAAGTATGGATACTGTGACCGACTCAAAAATGGCAATTGCGATGGCACGTCAGGGTGGTTTAGGTGTTATCCATAAAAACATGTCCATTAGCGATCAAGCACATGAAGTACGTAAAGTTAAACGTTCGGAAAATGGCGTTATTTTAGATCCATTTTACTTAACACCCAGTCATTCACTAGCGGAAGCAGAAAATTTAATGTCACAATATCGCATCAGTGGGGTTCCAATTGTCAAATCGATGGAAGATAAATTGTTAGTGGGTATTATTACCAATCGTGATATGAAGTTTATTGAAGATTATGATTTACCAATTGGAGATTATATGACGAAAGACAATTTAGTGACCGCACCAATTGGAACATCTTTAGAATCCGCAGAGAAAATATTATATGAACATCGTATTGAAAAACTACCATTAGTAGATGATCAAGGGAAATTATCTGGACTAATTACTATTAAAGATATTGAAAAAGTAATTGAATTTCCGAACGCTGCGAAAGATCAACATGGACGATTATTAGTAGCGGCTGCTGTAGGAATTACAAGTGATACCTTTGAAAGAGCAGAAGCCCTTATTAAACAACAAGTCGATGCATTAGTTATTGATACAGCTCATGGTCATAGTGCAGGGGTCATTCGTAAGATTAAAGAAATCCGTCAAGCATTTCCAGATGTTACGATTATTGCCGGCAATGTCGCAACCGCTGAAGCAACGAGAGAATTATTTGAAGTAGGCGTTGATATTGTTAAAGTAGGAATTGGACCAGGTTCAATTTGTACCACACGTGTCGTAGCAGGTGTTGGCGTTCCTCAATTAACTGCTATTTATGAATGTGCATCAGCAGCAAAAGAATATAATAAAGCGATAATTGCTGATGGTGGCATTAAATATTCTGGTGACATCGTAAAAGCAATTGCAGCGGGTGGTCATGCGGTCATGTTAGGTAGTATGTTAGCAGGTACTGATGAATCTCCAGGAGAATTTGAAATTTATCAAGGTCGTCGTTTTAAAACGTATCGTGGTATGGGTAGCTTAGCTGCGATGGAAAAAGGTTCAAGTGATCGTTATTTCCAATCGACAAACGAAGCAAACAAATTAGTTCCAGAAGGAATTGAAGGGCGAGTGGCTTATAAAGGTAGCGTAGCCGATATTGTCTTCCAAATGATAGGTGGTTTACGTTCCGGAATGGGTTATACTGGTTCGGCTAATTTACGTGAATTACGTGAAGAAGCTCAATTTATACGTATGAGTGGCGCTGGATTAATTGAATCTCATCCACATGATGTTAGCATCACAAAAGAAGCACCAAATTATTCAAGACAATAAAAGAGAAGATTAATAATATTTTATTAAGAGTGGAAAAGAGTAAAATTTGTTTTTTCTCCCAATCCACTCTTTTTTCTCTATGTTATCTTGAAAGAGCGTTTACAATTAAGTATACTTAATTCGTATATTATTTATAAAGAGATACATTCCCAAAAAGAAATGAATGGGATTAAAAAGATGATTAGGAGTGATGAAGCAATGGTCAAAGTGTTAACTCTGGGCGAATCTTTACTAAGACTTTCCACAACCCCCAATGAACGCCTGCGACACTTATCAGAATTACGAGTTGTTTTTGGTGGAGCAGAGGCGAATGTTGCTCACAATTTAGCAATGTAGGAAATAAGGTTCGATATGCTACTAAAGTACCCGCTAATGAATTAGCTCAAAATATTTATTATGAATTAAATGCGGTAGGTGTCGATACTCAATATATTATTTCCAAAGGTAGTGGTAGGTTAGGAAGTTATTATGTTGAGGTTGGTTCAGATTTAAGAGCTAGTACCGTTGTTTATGATTGAGCTTTTTCTGAAATTGCTAATATGAAGGAACGAGAATGGGATTTGGAGAGTCTATTTGATGGAATCAATATTTTTCATACGACAGGAATAACTCTGGGACTAAGTGAATTTTGGCATGAATATTTATTAGAATTAATAAAATTTGCTAAATCTAAAGGAATTAAAGTTGTATTTGATATGAATTATCGTAGTGGGTTATGGAGTCAAGAAGAAGCAAAACAGGCATTTGTAAAAGTGCTACTATATGTAGATGTTTTATCTGCGAATAAATTAGATGCGAAACATTTTATGGATATTGAAATAGAAGATGAGTCAAATTCAGAAAAGTTTTTGGATCAAATAGCTCAAAATATCCAAATGTAGAAGCTATTTTTGGGACAAATCGTATTTCAATGACACCTAATGCTTACCAGTTGACAGGCTTTTATTATGATTCTGAGACGAAAAGAGTTTTTCATTCAAAAAAACACCAGATTCAATACGTAGTAGACAGGGTAGGCGCTGGTGATGCTTACGCTGCCGGAATTATTGATGGAATAATAAAACATAGAGACCCCCAATCTTTGGTAGAATTTGCAATGGCTTCGTCTGTTCTAAAACATACTATTTTTGGAGATGCTAATTGGTTTACAACTGATCAAGTTGAACAATTTATGAAAACTAGTGGAGGCAATATTATTCGTTAAAATACTTGGATAG
>NZ_BCQX01000076.1 GCF_001552295.1 Globicatella sanguinis NBRC 15551
TCAAGTTTATGCCCAGCCTCAAGGTATTTTGAATGTTGTTGAAAAGGAATAGAAAATGGGAGCGGTCCAGCCAATGCCTTTTCGTTGTTAAATACGTCATATTCCCATTTTTAGTAGAAGGCGAGGGCAAAGGCGCCGATAAAATGCCTTACTTGTTCTTTAGAGAGTAAACCCGTTTAACCAAGTCAATAGTTGCGAAATCGTGTACACCATTTAAAAAAATAATAGCCTAGCAAACCCGATGTGAGTTTGTTAGGCTATTTCTACTGCTTCAATTATTTAATGAAGAATGTATTTAATATGAATGAAAATAATGCAATTGCATAAGCGGGTGGGTCAATATGTGTTTTGACATTGGTGTTGAAGAAACGAGCGACTAACTCAAATACGAACCAAGCCATCACACCAAATAAAATCGCTAAGAAATAGTTATTAAACGCAACCATTGGTAAAGCTGAGATAATCCCGACATGATGTCCAACCGGGAAGTTGGCACCAAAGATGGTAAAGAAGAATAAGAATGCTCCAAAACCAAAGCCAAAGAATGGAATACCTGTTAATTGTGTTACATAAGCGATGATAGCAGAGTAAGCTGCTGACCATAATAAACCAAAGACTAAATCATTGGTATTCATATTGAAGACTGGTTGTCCTTCTTCTGGTTGCGACATAAATTCGCCACCACCAAATACTAAACGAGTAATGATTGAACCAATCACGATACCGATTGCGCCACCATCAACTTTTAATCCCAATACTTCGGTAATTAAGTAAGCTGATAAATAACCGATAACGGCGAAGATACCACCGACTAATAAAGCCATTGGATCATTGGAAGCAAATGGTTGTTTATTAATATCTGTTCCGTGGAAACCAGAGTTATCTTTAGAACCTAAGTAAGCAGTTGCTGCCACAGCACCGGTGAAAGCGATATGGGGTCCAAAGAAATAACCAAATGCGACATTGTTTAAGAAATCTGCTGAACCTCCAGCAGCCATGATTGATGAACCGATTAAGACGAAGAACCCACATAAACCAATCGCAGGGATCGCTCCAATCGCAGCACCAAATACGCCACCAAAGAAAGCTAAAATAATTGCTAAAATTGACATATTGTCACTCCTTAAAATAAATTTTCACCATATAAATTATAGTCATTTTAAAAAATAAAGTCTAATAACTATTATTAATAGAGTGATATGATTTAATTCCAACCGCTTTACATTTGTGCGTTAAAAGTATAAAATTAAAGCATATATGTATAAAGGAGGCGACATTATGGATAAAGTTGAAGAACTGTTAACCAATTTTCAAACTTTCACTACACAACAAGCTGAATCAAAAGGGATTTCGAGAGTAACCCTATCCAATTTAGTTAACCAAGGAAAATTGGAACGTCTAAAAGAAGGGGTTTATATACAAAATGATGACTTGGTTGATGATTATGCCTTAATATCTTATAAGAATAAACGCGTGGTCTTTTCACACCATACAGCCTTATACTTACACGATTTAAGTGACCACGTCCCAAACATCTTTCATATCACTGTCCCTCAGGGGTATAATGCAAGTCGTCTAACAAAGAAATTTTCTAACATAAAGGTCCATTACATTAAGAAAGAAAACTTTGATTTAGGTATTAGTACTAAAAAGTCTCCTTTTGGCAATGTTATTCAAGTATACGATGCTGAAAGAACCATTTGTGATATTATTGCTAACAAAAATAAAATCGATAAGCAAATATACACTAATTCGATAAAAACTTATTTTGAACAAGCACAAATTGATAAACGTAAAATAATCAAATATTCTAGAAAACTTGGTGTTGAATTAACTCTCCGCAGTTTAATGGAGGTATTAGGTTAATGAATAAACATCAATTTAAAGTAAAATAAAACAATACGCAAAAGTACGTGGACTTAACGCAGGAGAAGTACTCCAAATGTTTTTCTTTGAAAAGTTTATCGAAAGATTATCTAAATCAGAGTATAAAGAGAATTTAATTATTAAGGGGGGTTTGTTAGTAGCTACAATTATTGGTGAGGAAAATAGAACTACATTGCAAGTCTGTTAGAAGAAGTATATGAAATAATTGAAGAAATTAGTCAGGATGAGATTATACATGAGTTATGGCAAAACTATTTAAATGATAATACTTATATAGGAGATTTAGCATTTAAGAAAATCATCAATAGATTAATAGAATTTACAACATTTTGTAATCTTTAAAAAAAGAAACATCCCATAATGCTAGGGATGTTTGTTCAATGAGTTGTTCATGTTTATTTTAAGATAATTCAGACATTGAACGCATTATAATATCTACATCCTTATTTTCTAATTCCTGGATGATATGCAGGTAAGTTTTTTGAGTTGTCGTCATACTTGAATGGCCTAATCGTTGAGCTACACTAGCTATAGAAACACCTGCACTCAATAATTGAGAGGCATGTGTATGTCTTAATCCATGTATTGTAATTTCAGGAATACCTAGCTTTCGACAGTACCTACCTAAAATATTATTAATCGTTGAATTATATATCTTTCCGTTAACAAAGATAGGCTTATTAGTATCTAATCCTTTAATTAATTCAGAAAATTGAATAACTAATTGCCAATCAATTCTAACTTTTCTAACAGATGATTGATTCTTTGTTGGTAAAAAACCAGAATTATTCTTATAATCCCAGGTCTTATTGATTGAAATCATTTGATGAGAAAAATCAAAATCTTCTGGTGTTAAAGCTAAAGCTTCAGAAAAACGAAGCCCTGTTTTAGCAATAAGTAATATTAACCAATCCCAAGATATTGTTGGAGATAAGTCAAGATGATGTATTAAAGTATGCAGTTCAAATTGACTTAAATATTTTTGCTTTTTTTGCTTTGGTGTTTTCCCTTTGATGATTGCTTTGCGTGTAGGATCTCTTTCAATTAAACCTTCGTCAACAGCATCAATAATAGAACCTTTTAACTGATGATGAAAATCCATAGTGGTTTGTTTTTCATGAAACTTAGCATAATCATTTAGTAAGGTTTGATAAGTTAATCTATTTAAATCTCTTAATAATAAGTTAGGCATTAATTTTTCAACCCACTTATGAGTCATATAATATTTTGACAATGTAACATTTCGAACCGCTCCTTTTTTGTATAAATTAATCCAATTCCAATAATAGTCTACAAAAAGCAAGTCTTTTACCATAATATACTCCTTCCACTCATTGAACTTCTAAAGTATATGAGAAATATTAAATATTTTCACAGAAATAAA
The DNA here is from genome assembly GCF_001552295.1 of Globicatella sanguinis NBRC 15551. Lineage (GTDB taxonomy): Bacteria > Bacillota > Bacilli > Lactobacillales > Aerococcaceae > Globicatella > Globicatella sanguinis. The sequence continues at coordinate 3,272 of NZ_BCQX01000076.1, forward strand.
TTAATTACGCTGATGAAGAGTGATGGTATCATTTAATTTATTAAAAAAATTTCCGATTTTAATTTGTTCTTGTAATTGGGTACTATATGTTGTTATTTTATTGATAACATTTTTTGATAAGCTAGGTACACCTGTCGATTCATCAAAAGATTTCCAATTTACTTTCAAAAAAAGCGAATATACAAAAGAAATATCTGTATTAGTATTTGGAATACAATAAAACAAAGTATCAACTGTCCAAAAAGGAGCATGTAGAATAAATGGTTTATCAATTGTACCTTTTCTTCCGATTCCAATTGCGTTTTTATTTTTACTTAGGGATTTATTCACTTTAGTGATCAAGCCACCTGTTCCATACACGGGGATATTTCCAGTCTTTAGATATTTATAATCTCTCCCACTATTTATTATTATTAAATCCCCCAACTTTCGCTGTTCCCAAGCTTCAGCATTTTCACCAGAAAATTCTTTAAATCTTATTTTAGGTTGTGAAATTTTATTTTTTGACATCTACTTAATCCCCTTTCTAACGTCTGGTTTTTAGCGGTTCTACCACTTCTTCAACGAATGACTGATAAGCAGCTTTAATTTCTCTTCGATATTTTAGTGGGCTTAATGCCTTATCTCCATGTGTCTTCTTGTATTCATCGTAATTGCGAGAGTCGTCTAATGCTTTTTCTCCTCTTTGTCGTTTTTTACCAGGTAAATAATTTTCAGAATAGAATATCAATTCTTCTTCCCCTACAGCCCATTTTTTTGCAAATTCTTCCGTTTCTTCACGAATGACATTTTCATTTTTTTCGTCTAATAATTGCATAACAGATTGACCACGATAACTCACAGGATCCATTTGAATTTGATACCAGATATCTAAAATTTGTTTAGCTAACTGTGGGTTTGTAATAGATAATTCATTTATGTATTTATCTATGGAATCCATATCTTTCTTAGAAATGTCCTTAATCTCTTCATCATCGTCAGGAATAAATGATTGAATAAGACTTATAATATACTCATAATCAATAACATCAGAGTGAACCGATTCTAATTCATAATGAATATCGATTTCTTCACTGTCTTGCACTTCATCTACTACACGATTTTTAATCTCTTCTATTACATTTTGATATTTCCCATGGTAATCTTCAATAAGTCTATCAGATAGATTAAAGGTCTTGAAAACTTCCTCTTTATCATAATCACTATAAACTTGAATGGATGCATATAACTTATCAAATTCTTGAAAGGCTTTAGCAAAGCGTTTTAGCTCTTCAATTGAGGCACTTTCAATTTGAGGCGTATCCTCCGGTGTAGGAGCAATATTTAAAAGTGTTTCTAATTTTTCGTTAAAACGAACTATTTCTTCATCCCATTCAGGAGCTAAAACTGAATTTTCACCACCATTAGAATATAATCTTAAAGCATCATCCACTGCTAACTTAAATGTATTAGGGGATTGAAATGTCACTATTTGTCCATAATTCTTTTCTCTATCATATAAACGATTAGTACGACTAAATGCTTGAATAAGATTTTGGTATTTCATTGGAGGTCTATCAATGAACAGTGTAGATAAACAAGGTGCATCAAAACCAGTTAATAAACGGTCGACTACAATTACTAAGTCTAATTGTTCATCCCGAAAATTGTAAATTTCTTTTTTTCTTGCTAATCGATCATTAACATTCGTATTATAACCACGTAAGTCACTGATAGTATAATGGGTGCCGAATTCTTGATTATAATAATCCATGGCCTCTTTCATTTTATCTTGATTTTTAGTACTAGCTTCTTCATTTTCAGAAACGGAATAGGTAATCGCAAATTTAGGAAAATTCGGGAGTCGTTTTTTTGTTTCCTCTGATATTTTAACAGGACTAGTACCATTTTTTACTGCTGTAAATAACTCAAAGTATTTTTGTGCTAAAGCGATGCTTCTAACCGTCAATATCGCATTATAAGTATTCCCTTGTCCTCTATGTAACCCTAACTTTCTTTGAGCTTGATTGACAATATAATCAACTACTTTAAGTAGATGCTCTTCAGATTCATAGACTTCTTGAGGGATATCTTTTTCTTCAATTTTATTTTGGAATGTATTTAAGTACTCAACTTGAAACCCTAAAACTGCTTTGTCTTTTATTGCCTCTTTAACAGTATAGGCATGTAAACAATTTCCATATTGTTCTTCAGTAGTTTGAGGTAAATCACCAACTTGTTCCCGCTTGTTTTCTGCAAAAATAGGTGTACCTGTAAAGCCATACCACATTGAATTTACAAAAAATCTCGATAGTTCACGATGAGTTTGTGGCGTGACGGCTCTATGGCATTCATCCACGACAAAAGCAATTTCTAACTGTTTAATTCCATTTATTTTGCTTTTATACTGTCCATATTCGAATTTACGCAACATATTCATCATTTTTTGGATTGTAGTAACAACAACAGCTTTATCATTGGCATATAATCGATTAACTAATTCATTAGTATTCTCAGTTTCATCAATATCAATCACATCGTTTTCTGCATAAGACATGAAACTAGAAGTCGTTTGTTGATCTAAATCACGTCTATCTACCACAAAAATAGTTTTATTAATACGTGGAATTTGTAAAAGGTTTCTTGCTACTTTATAACTAGTTAAAGTCTTTCCAGACCCAGTTGTATGCCAAATATAACCCGATTCCCTATTTTGACTTGCAAGTTTAACTTGTTCAATTGCGTGCACTTGATAGGGTCTAAGTAAGATTAAAGCTTTCTTTTCATTATCCAATACAGAATATTGCATTACTAATTGATGTGCTCTAGGAATTGACAAAACATGTTCAGCAAACTCTAACAAATCATTAACAGGTTGATTATTTTTATCTACCCATTTAGTTAAAAATTGATCATTAAGTTTATTTTCTCTTGCTGCAGCTATATAACGAGTTTCAACCGTATTGGAAACGACAAACATTTGAAGTGAAGAATAAATCCCCCTAAACATACCCTCTTTATCATATTTCTTTATTTGATAGAAAGCCTCTTTAAAAGGAGTCGATCTATTTTTTAATTCGATATGAATCATCGGTAAACCATTAATTAGCAAAGTAACATCTAATCGACGATTACTGTCTCTTTCAGTCAATCGTTCCCTTTTTACTTGATTAACAACCTCATAAGAAGATGTTCCCCCAGTAACGTTGTCTCGACGAATCACTTCTAACCTAATCTTTCCAAGTGTTGCATCCTCACGCTGTACTTCAACTCTAGCAATACCATTTTCACCTACTAACCATTTAGCAGCATTAAAATAATTTGTGAAATTTAATTGGTTTTTAATTTGTAACTTTTCCTGTTCTGTTAAAGGAACATCATTTAAAACGCTAACATTATTTTGTGCTAATTTTTCAAAGAAATTATCCCATAATTGTTCTTCTGTTTGGAGATCTTTACGATACGTCCACTGGCTTTCCCCAGTAGTTAAACGATCAATTAACTGGTTTTCTATTTTTATTTCACCAGTAAATCTCATAACCTCTCCCCCATTTCATTAAATGTGCATACAATTAATATTTTATCATATTTAAGAAAATATTAATATATAGACTTTGGGATAACTTGGGAACAGCGAAAGTTTTCTGAAATACTAAAAAGTCATAGTTTTAGAGCATATTTGACTGAACCTAGAGATGCTGGTAATTATGAAGTCATTCAGCAAGGTGATAATCCAGTGGTGGGTTATTCAGATGGAGAACCATTTGAAAAATTCGAAGATGTTACGCTTTTTGGTGACCATACAGTTTCACTTTATAAGCCAACTGAACCCTTCTTCGTTGCTACGGATGGTGTAAAGATTTTAAGTGGTGATGGTTTTGATGGAAAGTATCTTTTCTCATTACTAGAACGATATAAGCCGGAATCTCAAGGTTATAAACGTCACTTTACAATTCTAAAAAATAAGAATGTATGGTTTACAAAACACAAAAATGAGCAACATGAAATCGGTGTATTCTTTTCCAACCTCGACAACCTTATCACTCTTCATCAGCGTAAGCTTGAAGCGCTTGAAAATTTAAAGAAAACTTTACTTTCAAAAATGTTTCCTAAGAATGGAAGGGCAGTTCCTGAGTTAAGATTTGCTGGTTTTACTGACAATTGGGAACAGCGAAAGTTGGGGGAAGTATCAGAAAGGGTAAGTGGAAATGATGGTAGAATGGAATTACCCACCCTTACCATATCAGCAGGAATGGGGTGGCTTGATCAGCGTGAACGTTTTTCAGGAAATAAAGCGGGAAAAGAACAAAAAAATTATACGCTCTTATCTGAGAATGAATTGTCTTATAATAGAGGAAACTCTAAATTAGCTAAATACGGTGTTGTATTTAAGTTGAGTACACATAAAGAAGCCCTTGTACCTCGGATATACCATAGTTTTAGAACAACTAAGGAGGCTGATCCAGATTATATAGAATATATGTTTGCAACAAGACTCCCTAATAGGGAACTAGGGAAATTGGTTACATCTGGTGCACGAATGGATGGGCTTCTTAATATTAATTATGATGATTTTATAGGTATAAAAATTAAAATTCCAAGTCTTGCGGAACAAAGTGAAATTGGTATGCTTTTTATTCAACTCGACAAACTCATCACTCTTCATCAGCGAAAAATAGAACAATATCAAGAATTGAAAAAGACATTACTTTCGAAAATGTTTATATAGAAAAAGGAGTATGACATGACAGAAGAAATTAAAAATTCAAGATCTTTATATCAAGCATTATGGAATTGTGCGGATGAATTACGCTCGAAAATGGATGCCAATGAATACAAATCATATTTATTAGGCCTTGTATTCTATAAATACTTATCTGATAAAATGCTTTATTATATCTCAGAAGTGTTAGAAGAACCAACACATAATCTTGATGAAGCACAAAAATTATTTGAAGATTCTTGGCAGTATGATGAAACACGTGAAGATTTGATTGCAATTCTTAACGACGAAATTGGTTACATTTTGGAACCTGCATTATCTTTTACTGCTTTAGTTAATCAAGCTAACATGGGTGAATTTCAATTAGAGTCTTTAGCTCAAGGCTTCAGAAATATTGAACAATCAAATGAAATTTTTGAAGATTTGTTTGAGGATATAGATTTGTACTCTAGAAAATTAGGTGCAAATAATCAAAAACAAAATGCTACAATCGCTAAAATTATGAAAGAATTGGCTAATTTAAATTTAGCTGACCATGAAGGTGATATTCTTGGGGATGCTTATGAATATTTAATTGGACAATTTGCAAGTGATTCTGGAAAGAAAGCAGGGGAGTTCTATACGCCTCAACCTGTTTCACAACTAATGACTCGAATTGTTATGCATGGACGTGAGGATAAACGTGATTTCACTGTTTACGATCCAACTATGGGTTCAGGGTCGTTACTTTTAAATGCAAAAAAATATTCAAACTATCCAGATAATGTTGCCTATTTTGGACAAGAATTAAACCGTTCAACCTATAACTTAGCTCGTATGAATATGATTCTTCACGATGTTGCTGTGGAAAATCAAAATTTACGTGATGCTGATACTTTAGATCAAGACTGGCCAACAGATGAACCAACAGATTTTGATGCTGTTTTAATGAATCCACCTTATTCTGCAAAATGGTCAGCAGATAGCGGCTTTTTACAAGATCCACGTTTTTCAAGTTTTGGTGTTTTGGCTCCAAAGTCAAAAGCTGATTTTGCATTCTTACTTCATGGTTATTATCATTTAAAACAAAGTTCTGGTGTAATGGCAATTGTTTTACCACATGGTGTATTGTTCAGAGGTAATGCAGAAGGTAAGATTCGTCAAAGGTTGTTAGAAGAAGGAGCAATTGATACGGTTATTGGATTACCAGCAAATATTTTCTTCAACACGAGTATACCTACAACCATCATGATTCTTAAGAAAAATCGAACAAATAGAGATGTTTTATTTATCGATGCTTCAAAAGAATTTGAAAAAGGTAAAAATCAAAATATTATGACTGATAAACATATTGAAAAAATCTTAAATACTTATATCAGTCGTGAAGAAATTGATAAATTCAGTTATTTAGCAACTTTTGATGAAATTGTTGAAAATGAGTTTAATTTAAACATACCTCGATACGTTGATACTTTTGAAGAAGAAGAAGTTGTTCCATTAAATGAAATTGCTAAAGATATTAGAACACTAGATGCTGAAATTGAAGCAACAACTAAAGAATTGTTTGGTATGTTGGATCAATTAGTGGGGACAACTCCAGAAGAAAATCAATTCTTACAGGATTTTTTAAAGGAATTCAAATAAAATAACATGGAAATCAACGAAATTATTAAAGAAATTAATCATTTTAGAGACGAGCGTAATTGGCGACAATATCATAACGAGAAAGATCTAGCAATTTCGATTAGTTTAGAAGCTAATGAACTATTAGAAATTTTTCAGTGGCGGTCGTCTGAGGAAGCAAAGGAAGAGTCGTTAGAGCACTTAAAAGAAGAAATTGCTGATGTTTTAATTTATACTTTAATGATGGCTGATAATTTGGATTTAGACGTAACGGATATTATCCGAGAAAAACTCATGAAAAATTGCGTTAAGTATCCAATTAGTCAAGCAAAGGGCAGCAATAAGAAATACACTGAGCTAGAAAACAATTAATTAATAGGGAAGCATTCGATTAATCCTCGGATGCTTCTTTATTTTATATTTTTCATTCAGTTTCTAGTATAAGGACTTTAAAGCATATTTTACAAAATTTTTAGACGAGTAGTAGACATAGTATATTATGTTAAATTAGCTAAGTCTTCGGAAGAATCGCAGCATAGACATTCGTCATTTCATCTTGGATCACCAGTTCCTAATCAATTTTTTGATGGTTTAAACCAAAATATTTTAGGTTGATCTTGTTTCAAATGGGTTATATTGGCCTCTGGCTTTTTTCCAGAAGTTTTAGATAATTCTATTACTCATTTCTCCTAATAGGAATGTAGAGTCCAACTTTTTAAATATTGTCTCTGCATGATTGTTATAGATTTCTTTGACTGGAGATTGAATTTTTAGTATTAATTTTCTTATATATTTTCTAAACAATTCTTCCTATCAAATTTTAAATTTGTAACAAAAACTCTTGTTTGATGTGGTAGATTTTTTATAAAATAGGAATAAATGGAAACAGTTTAATTACAGGATGATGAATCAAGGTCAGGAGTAAATTTTAGAGTATAATCTCTCTATACAAACTACGGAGGTCGGAATATGAGGACTTATGAAAGTAAGGAAGCTTTAAAAAATGAGATAAAGATAGCTTTTGAAAAATATATTTCAGAATTTGATAATATCCCAGAAGAATTAAAAGACAAAAGAGTGGTAGAAGTTGATAGAACGCCAGCAGAAAATCTTGCCTATCAAGTAGGTTGGACTTCTTTAATTTTAAAATGGGAACAAGATGAGAAAAATGGACTAGATGTTAAAACACCATCTGATCAATTTAAGTGGAATCAACTTGGAGACTTGTATCAATGGTTTACAGATACCTATGCTCATAAATCGTTAAAGGAACTAAAAGAACAACTATCACAGAATATAGAGGATATTTATATTATGATAGATGAATTAACAGATGAAGAATTGTTTAAACCACATATGAGAAAATGGGCCGATGGCGCAACAAAAACAGCTTTTTGGGAAGTGTACAAATTCATTCATGTCAATACGGTAGCACCATTTGGAACATTTAGAACTAAGATTAGAAAATGGAAAAAAACCGTAAATTTGTAGAATAAGGATATTAAATTTAAATGC
>NZ_BCQX01000077.1 GCF_001552295.1 Globicatella sanguinis NBRC 15551
ATTATGGATCACTAATCTGATTGAATTGGTCAAGAATATTATCAGCCTCATTAAGACGCAGATTGAGACCACTCAACCACTGCGCTTTGAATTAAATAGATTTGCCTGAACAGAATTTAAGAAGTTTTTGCCCAGCTTTTTTTATTTTTGGAGGATGTTGTTATTTCTACCTTTATGGCACCATTCGGAGCTTTGCTTGGTGGATATATAGGAGAATATTTATCAAGTCCAAAAGCAATACTAATTGCAAGTATAATTATACTTCTAGTTGCGATTTACTGGGCTTTAAATGAGAATATTAGAAAACTCCAAGCTGTAAATAATTTTCATGAGGTATTTGATGTTGAGAAATAATAAATTTGAAATTACCTATGATGAAGTGAAAAAATTCATGCTAAATTTCTGTTCAACTTATATAATGAACCAACAATAAATAGTATTGAAGTAAATAAAAAGGGAATAATAGAAATGATTTCAATATTAAAGACAATAGGATTTTTCAATACCACCAACACTTTATTATTTATGGTTTCAATAAATAATGAAAATATAGGAGTGTGTATGATTTATGATGTGAACTTAGAACAAAATGTTTGTTTGCTGGGTATAGTTCTAAATCCACAGTAATGAAACAAAGGTTTAGGAACGGTTATACTTGAAGATTTAATTGAAATTGCTAAAAATTCATTGAATGTTACCTCAATTAAAAGTGTTTTGTAGTCACGATCTTAATAGCCATTACGATAAGTCATTCTATTGGGATGGCGTTAATAGGCTTCGTTATCTAAGTATTCATCCCGTTCTTTCTTCATCAGTGGATTAAACACTATGGTTAGAATATTCTTCGCTATGTTGTCTTTCACTTCTACGTCAATTAAGTTTTAAATTTCTTCTAGATTCAGTGTAATAGGTACTTGGGTCATTTTGATTCCTCCTAATTTGTTTATCGTTCTTAAAAACATTGTACCAGTTATGGAGGGATAAGTGACCCTTTCTTTTTACACAATTATATGGACTTTATATTTTAAAGCCTCAAAATATTTCAGCAACACTAGTATAATTGAAAATAATATTAACGGTTTACAAGTTCTACAGGAACTGAAATCCCTTGTTGCAAATGAATTATCAAATTTTTAAATCTTTATGTTCTTTAATAATTGCAATGAGTGAAAAAACTTGACACTATCAGTTTACAATTGTAAACTAGAATTATATCTTAAAACGTAATAAAAATGAATGGCTCAAAATCAGTTCCAATTAATTCTTCTAAAGGGAAAAATAAGCGAGGTTCTGGATTTCAGGAAAACAATGAGTACAGTAAATAGATTATTATAAATAATATAATTAAATGGAAGCCAAGTATATTCAAAATTTTAATTGCCGCATAATCAAAATAGACATAGGTGAGAATATATATTTCTCTACGACATGAAAAAGAGAGTATTAATGAAGTGGCATTGAATTTATTCTAGCATATTTGCTACATAAAAGTAGGAATAACATTATCGAATATCATTGAAGAAGCCAAAACTAATCAAGCAGTTCTTAAAAATATATAAAAGATATTAAATGAAATGAAAACAGTGAGTTTGTCGTTGAAAAACTAAAAACGTTTTTGTTTCAGTCATCATATTTATTAGAGATAAAAATTTTACTGCACTATTGATTAGCTAAACAAGCAATTATTGATTCTGTATTAAGCGGAATATTATTTGACGATATAGCAGCTAAAAGGGAAAAACTACAAGAAAAGTTAAGAAACAACATTGGTAGGGGGTGGCATTAAGACCTATTATTTAGGAATATGACATAATAACCAAGCAATGAGATTAATATTCGGGGTTTTTAATGAACTTCCCGATAGTCAAAAAGATCTTTAAATATATATTATATGGAGGATTAACATGAAAAATAACCAACAACATCATCATAATCACAAAGAACACATGGGACACAATTTTAACGAACATGAACCACGTCATAAGCATGAAGAATATGATAATCATGCTCACCATGGTCATCATGAAGTGCCAGTAGAAGAGGGATTGCATGCTCACCATGGTCATCATGAAGTGCAAGTAGAAGAAGGATTGCATGCTCACTATGGTCATGATGACCATAGTGGGGGTGGACATGAACACCACCATCATGGAAATTTCAAAGAGCTCTTTTTAAAATCATTACCATTGGGAATTATTATTCTGTTGCTGTCGCCTATGATGGGAATCACGCTCCCATTTCAGTTCACTTTTCCATATTCAGATATTATTGTTTCCATATTATCCTCTATCTTGTTAATTTTTGGTGGAAGACCATTTTATCAAGGTGCGTTAGAAGAATTTAAGCAAAAAGCACCCGGAATGATGTCACTGGTTTCTTTAGGGATATCTGTCTCCTATTTGTACAGTATTTACGCAGTAGTCGCTAAATATTTGACAGGGGAACACGTCATGGACTTTTTCTTTGAATTTGCGTCATTAATTTTGATTATGTTACTTGGACACTGGATTGAGATGAAAGCCATTGGGGAAGCTGGAGATGCTCAACAAGCACTTGCTGAATTATTACCAAAAGATGCGCACGTGGTACTTGACGATGGCTCAATTGATACTCGGCCCGTTTCCGAATTAAAAGTAGGTGATATTGTTCGCGTACAGGCAGGAGAAAATGTGCCAGCAGACGGCATTATTAAGAGAGGAGAGTCCCGAGTTAATGAAGCTCTATTAACAGGAGAATCTAAGCCCATTGAAAAAAATGTGGGTGAAGAAGTTATTGGGGGCTCTACCAATGGTGAAGGTGTTTTATATGTAGAAGTACAGGAAACAGGAGATAAATCATTCATTTCTCAGGTTCAAGCGCTAATTGGACAAGCACAGAATCAACCTTCACGAGCTGAGAATATTGCCAACAAAGTGGCTGGTTGGTTATTTTACATTGCGGTCATAGCTGCAGTAATTGCTTTTATATATTGGATGTTGACAACCGATGTACAAACTGCCATCATTTTTATGGTTACAACATTAGTGATCGCCTGCCCGCACGCTTTAGGTTTAGCGATTCCTTTAGTCGTTGCACGAAGCACTAGTTTAGGAGCTAGCCGTGGTTTGCTAGTTAAAGACCGAGAAGCATTGGAATTAGCTACAAACGCAGACGTTATGATTTTAGACAAAACCGGTACATTAACAACCGGTGAATTTAAAGTATTGAATGTTGACTTGTTAAGTGACCATTATACTAAAGAGGAAGTTATAGCTCTTATGGCCGGAATCGAAGGCGGATCGAGTCATCCAATTGCTCAATCCATTATTAGACATGCCGAGCAACAAGGTGTAACACCTGTAGCGTTTGATTCCATTGATGTTATCTCAGGTGCTGGTGTGGAAAGGTGAGGTCAATGGTCACCGCTATAAATTAATTAGTCAAAAAGCATTCGGGCAAAACTTAGATATTGATGTTCCAAGAGGGGCGACACTTAGTATATTGGTTGATAACGGACAAGCTATCGGTGCGGTAGCTTTGGGAGACGAATTGAAGCCTTCGAGCAAGGAGCTCATTCAAGTCTTGAAAGAACAAGGCATTACCCCACTGATGGCTACTGGGGATAATGAAAAAGCAGCGCAAGGAGCTGCTGAAGCTCTAGGAATTGAATATAAAGCGAATCAATCTCCACAAGATAAGTATGAATTGGTAGAAAAATTTAAAAGACAAGGACAAACCGTTATTATGGTTGGTGATGGAGTTAACGATGCACCATCTCTTGCATTAGCAGATGTGGGAATCGCTGTTGGAGCTGGAACACAAGTAGCACTGGATTCAGCTGATGTTGTTCTAATGCAGTCAGACCCTGGTGATATCGAGTCATTTATTGAATTAGCTAATAATACAACTAGCAAAATGAAGCAAAACCTTGTTTGGGGAGCCGGCTATAACTTTCTTGCAATACCTATTGCAGCGGGTATCCTTGCACCATTTGGCATTACTCTAAGCCCTGCAGTCGGAGCAGTTTTGATGTCCTTGTCAACAGTTATCGTTGCAATTAATGCTATGACTTTAAAACTAGATAAAAAATAATTTTTATCAAGTGAAGTATGACTAAATAGTTACATCTTTAATAAGGAATAAAACTTTCTATAATTTTTAAGTAAAAAGCAGATGGGCTGGTATACATTCGATAAGGTTTGAATGTATATCAGCCCGTTTTGTTTCACATACTGATTAAAATGAATTAATTTCATGTCCAAAACATTGTATAAAATTAACAAGTACAATATTAACTTCATATTTTATCCTAATTACTTACTATTTGTGAAAGGTTCTTTCAAGGGAACAGTAAAGATCACACATCACTTTCAAAATATTATTGCTTGTAAAAGATTTTTTGAGGACTTAGATTTAATCTTAGATTGGTAAGTACTAGGTTACAAAGAATAAGAACCTTGGCTAGAAAAATCAAAGAGCACCCAAGATAATTTCAACAAACAAGTTATTTAAAAGGTAGAAATCATTTTAATGGATGAATTATTAAAAGTTTTAGAACAAGATTATAATAACGTGGACCTGGCATTTTCAATTGATATTATTGATTCATAACAATTCTGTGTAAATATCAATTTTATCTAAATATTATTCATGTTGCTTGTGAAATGAATTAAAGATTATAATTCAAAAAGGAATTTTTTTCTGATTATTTTCATTCACAATACCGTGTCTCGTTTTGAGACATTTCTTGGCTAATTATTAAGATTTTATCAAGATTTACGATTATTATTTCAAAATTTTATGAAAATGAAAATAACACTCAAAAAAGGCTGTTTTCGTGTCTCATTTTGAGACACCATGAAAATTTCTGAAAACAAAAAGTTGTCAATATTTATCACTTTTAGTACTTTTGTTATGTTTGGAATGCTTACATTGTTCACTTCCATTTCATATGAAAATATCTAGACTCATTTTGAAAAATGAAACTTTGTGAAAAAAACTATTCAAAAACCACGTCACCTTTGTAAGCCGAGATTTTTATTTTATCTTCTGTTTTATACATGCGATTTGAAAGTGCCGTGCCATCCAAGTAAATCACGACCATCTCATTTTCTTTCACAATGGTGATTTTATGTTCATCAGTATGACGATTAATAGGAATCGCATTAACTGCATTATTATAACTATCAACACCTAAAGCTCGATAAGTATAATAGGAATATTTGGACTCAAAATCTAAGACAATATGATTATCTTTCGAAAAACTTACTGTGACTAATTTTGTATTATCATCTCACTAAGGGGGAAGCGATATAATGAATGTATAAAGGCCATATTTATCAAAATTATTTTTCTTACAATATGCTGTTCATGATCAAATCGAACCAAATCTGAATTGTCTATTGTCTCAGAAGCGAGATTATTAGGGCGTAGACAAGAGTAGACAATTCGATTATTTCGCACATCGTCTAATCCAACAATAACGAATAAAAACACCTTGTTTGATTGTTTTTTTCGTTTGAGCTAACGGGTATGGTGAATAAGTTATCAAAATAATCTCTAATTCGCAGTTGAATGTCACTCAGCCATTTGATTTATATCTAGGCCAAACCATTGTCTAATCTCTCAATTAAAAGCAGATGCTCAAGGAGGAAATCATATAAACGCTGATTCTTTTTTTAATCGTTTAATTTATATCACGGTATTTTTGATCTTAGGTCTGTTGGTTAGAAAACCAGCCGATTAACATACAACACCTTGGGTTAGAACGCTTAGTCGTATAATCGTTTTAGCTTTTTATGCGATAGGTATTATTTCGCTTCTAATATTCGCTATCTTTGCAAGCGAAGTTGATTTATTAAAGAGGTTATTAGCGCTGATATTCGCTAGCATTGTACTTTGGAATACTCTTAATACCTTAAGAAGTTTCAAAAATTAATTTTTTAGCGATCGTCTTTCCATTAAGATAACTTAAGACGCAAAACAGACAATCTTTTACCCATATTTTAGCTATTACCATGCAATCATTCTATACAAAATAAAAAGAAGCTTTAGAAGAATAACGAAATCTTCTAGAGCTTCTTTTAACTATTCATCATTATTGTGGTTGACTCGTGGTGTCAGTGCTTTCTGTTTGTTGTGGCGCAGTAATTTCAGGTGCATAATCGACATTTTCGATATAGTCACCGGAAGCATTCCATAATAAGTACTCATAAACACCATTATCAGCTAAAGCATTAATTTGCGCTTGTACTTCTGCATCACCATAGAAAGAGTGGTCAGAGAAGTTTTGTAACCATGGTCGAGTCGTAACAGGGTTATTCACATGCTCTAATAATTGTTTTTCGGATAACATATACTCATTAATCAAGTCATATGGTTGGAGGTCAGGGTTTTCTAAGCCAAAGAAACCGACATTCCAGTGTGAAGGGTAAACCATTGAGGAAATAACATCGACTTGGTCGGCAATTCCTGCAAAGTTTTGCCCGATACCACGAACATCTTCGGAATTATTAGCAATGGCTGTATAACCAAAGACATCGGCGCTGACATCAACACCATAGGGTGCTAATTTTTCTTTTGCATACGCTAAAAACTCCGTAATGGCCGCAATTCGTTCTTCACCTTTATCGTTAGGATCTTCGGAAATATAGGTTTCAAAGCGTCCTTTAGGATAGGTTAAGTATTCTTCTTCATACATAAAGGCATCAGAAAAACGAACGTAGTCAAATTGAACCTCTTTAAAGCCCATTTTAGCTGCTTCAATCGCAACGGCCACATTATAATCCCATGTTTCTTGTAAGAAAGGATTAGTAAAGTAGTCTTCACCGTCCGGCGTCCAAATTTCACCATCTTCTGTTTGGAATGATAGTTCAGGATGTGATGAGGCTAAAAAGTTGTCTTTAAAGGTAACAATCCGAGCAATCGGATAAATATTGTTTTGTTCAAAGGTTTTGAGTACTTCTTTATAATCAGCTAATCCTACGACGTTTTCATTAACCATGGGATTATCTGATTCTAAGATTGGTAGAATTTGACCAGAGTCATCTTTAAAGTCTAACACCGCACTGTTTAATGCTGTCGAATTTAATTTATCGATGCTTTCTTGGAAATACTCAGTATTGACCACACAATCAATGGGCAAATAAATACCTTTAACGCCTTCTTTAGGATAGCTAATATTAATGCCACTATCATAGAAAAGGGAAGAGGGCAGGTCATCGGGTCTTGTTAAAATATTGCTTTTATTAATAACGAGACCTTCATAACGATTTCCCTGATTTTGTTTGCGGCGACTACTAAAGTCACTAATGGTCTGGGCGTCTAATTTACTTTCAACTGTCGGTAACTCTGTATAGGTCGGGGTTGATGTTTGATTTTGTGCTTGATTACAACCACTTGCTAAAAGGATGATCGCTGTAATGCTTAATAATCGTTTTGTATTCATGTTAACACCTCTATTTCGCTTCCTGTAAAGTCACAATCTTTACTTTAGTGTCGACTAATAATCCATTCAACGGCTCAAAGTGTTTCAATAAGGCATCTAAATAATAGAGATTGTCTTGTGACAAGGTATTAATATTATCAAATACTTTAAAGAAAGAATTATAATCCACATTAGGATTACCGATTGATTGAAACGTTTGGGCTTCTAGATCAAGATTAGGAAGATAATTACCCGTGTAAGTCGATAAATCTGTTTGCAGATTGGTAATCATCGTTGCTAATTTATCAAAGTCACCACTCGGCAAGTTCTGATTCTTTTTCGTACTTTCCAATTCCGGTACCAAACTGTTTAATTCTTTCATCGCATCATTCATATTGTTTAAATGCGTCTTACGTTCAGAAATATTTTGCATCACCAAGATGTCATCTTGATTAAAATACTCTAAATTATTGTTGGCATTGGCTAAATCTTCTTCAAAATCTGATTGAAGGGTGTTTTCTAAATTTTGAACTTCATAAAGTTCATTGACGATTTTCGTCACTTGGTCTTGCATTAATCCAATTGTGTTACTCGCTCTTTCAAGAGAATTGTCACAGCCAGCTACAAATAGCGTTAAAACGACCGTTAGTAGAAAAGGTTTTATCTTCTTCATAAAGTCTCCTTAATAAAAAGTCTTAAATACATGACTTTTCACCTAAAATTAAGTATAATAAACGTTGTATGCTTATTATTATACCAAATATAAAAGCATTTTCACAAGGAGGACACCATGATAATTGGACTTTGCATTGCATTTTTTATTGTTATTATTGACCAATTAGTTAAATATTGGACAATCAACCAAATTGATTTACATAGTTCATTACCAGGGGTACCCAAAGTATTTGATTTTTATTACTTACGTAACACAGGTGCCGGTTGGGGAATACTTTCTGGAAAAATGAATTTATTCTATGTTGCCACCATCTTAATCCTAATATATTTAGTATATTTACTTTATAAGACTACACCACAACAACGACTTAGTCAAATAGCATACGGTTTGTTGATTGGTGGTGCCTTAGGTAATTTTATCGATCGCTTGTTAAATGGCTATGTCGTCGACATGTTCCGTTTATTATTTATTGATTTCCCTGTATTCAATGTCGCAGATATGGCATTGACATTTGGTGTCATCATTTTAATGATTGTTATTTTATTTGAATTAGAAAAAGAAGGAGCGCATGATGTCACAAACATTTAATTTACAAGGGGAAACAGGACGTTTAGATAAAGTCTTGACGACCTTATTACCGAGCGAAAGTCGCTCAACGATCCAAAAACTAATTAAACAAGATTTAGTCCAAGTCAATGGGGAAGTTGCGAAAGCTAATCTTAAATTAGAAGGTCACGAGACCATTACCATTGTCATCCCTGAAGTTGAAGAACCAGAGGAAGAAAAGTTAAAAGCAGAAGACATTCCCTTAGATATTGTTTATGAAGATGAAGACTTAGTCGTCATCAATAAAGCAGCAGGCATGGTGGTTCATCCTTCAAAAGGGCATCATTCAGGCACGCTTGTTAATGCTTTACTATATTATTTGGGGCATAATTTAGCCTATCCAGATGATACTACACGTCCTGGATTAGTGCATCGCATTGATAAAGATACTTCTGGTTTAATAGTAGTCGCTAAAAACAATGCAGCGCATCATTTACTAAGTGAGCAATTAGCGGATCATTCAATGGGAAGAACCTATTATGCATTGGTTCATGGCACCATTAAAGAACCCGAAGGTACGATTGAAGTGCCCTTGAGACGTGATCCGAGTAATCGATTAAGATGGTCTGTTCAACCAGATGGCAAGTACGCTTTAACCCATTTTAAAGTTTTACAACGTTATACCGATTCAACACTCGTTGAATTACAGTTAGCAACAGGACGTACTCATCAAATTAGAGTTCATATGGAATATATTGGGCACCCATTAGTAGGGGACCCTGTTTACCGCATCGGTGTCGGTCAAATGCGAGGGGCGTTGACACGATTAACCGATGGACAATTATTACATGCCAAAGAAATTCATTTTAAACATCCTATTAGCGATCAATCAATGAGTTTTGAAGTTCCGTTGCCAGAGCATTTCGAAGACATATTAAGAACATTAACGCCCCTAGAGTAAGGAGGTATCGTTATGATTGCTAATGATAAGATTTTAGAAAAAATCCGCAATCTACTCGAATTAGCCGAAGATGGCGGCAATGACGAGGAAAGTCAGACGGCTTTGATTATGGCGCAGAAATTAATGCTAAAACATAAAATTTCGCAAAATGAATTAAGTAAGTCAGACAAAAAAGAAATCGTCCTACGTTCATTATCGGTTTATAAGCGTTTATATTGGTGGGAAAAGTCATTAGCGATGGTCATTGCTGATAATTTTAGAGTGATGTTATACGTTCAAAGTAATCGTCTACCTCATCAAGCTTCAACCGTACGTAAAATTGTCTTTATGGGGTTTCCAGAAGATACTGATTTAGCTTATGAAATATTTCATTTAGCAGCTGATAGCATGCGTTATCATGCGAGTAATCATTTAAAAGCGATTCAAAAGAAAAATAAAAATGTCGCTCTAGTCGAGTTACGTAAAGCTTATTACAAAGGGTTTATCGATGGTTTAGAAGAAAAATTTGCGGCTCAACGTGAAGAAATGCAAACTGAAAATGATGCCTATGCACTCGTGATTCAAGTGCCAGATGAAGTAAAAAAAGCCTTTCGCAACCAAGTAGGAGGCCAAAAATTATCGTATAAAGCGCCACGCTACACGAAAGCAGATGCCGCCTATTCGGAAGGGTATATTAAAGGGAATACCGTAAGTTTAAACCGCCAATATTTGGAGAATCATGAGTCATAATATGGATAATCATCAAATAGATGCCCGCCTAGGGATTCAGACTCATCACTTAATTGAACAAGAATTTGGCGATCACTTTTGGCATTATCATCGAACAGAATCAACCGATTATTATGTACTTGATCATCTATTTCGTGAGTTTAAGTTTAGCGCAACCGATCAATTAGTGGATATGGGTAGTGGCACCGGTCGTGTATTGATTTATTCGGCTTATAAATTGGAAATTCCAGTTGTGGGGGTTGAATTCATACCAGCTGCTTTTGATATTGCTCAGCGCAATATTTTGGCCTTAAATGAAAAAATGGGTCAACAATATCCCATCACGATTTTGAATCAACCGGTGGAAGAATATCAAATCTCAAGTCGTGATACAGTCTTTTACTTTTTCAATCCTTTTCAATTGGTCATTATGCGCCCGGTTATTTATGGTATTATGCAATCAGTAGTGGCCTTTCCAAGAAAAATAACCCTGATATATTATTATCCACTTGATAGCTGTATTCAATTTATTGAAGAGAAAACTGACTTTCAATTAAAAAAGACGATTTTATTACCCGGAAATCAACAAGATCCAAGAGAAAAAATCGTCATCTATCAAAATAATCTTTAAAAGTGTTCATTCTTTTATTTTCCTGAAAATAGGAAAGTAGAGAAAATGCTAGCCATAATCAAAATAAAGTTCGACAAGTTATTGATAAGCGCAGTGGGTGGGCGCTCTCAAACGGCGTCTTAATGACTTGTTTGATACCTACTCAACTGTGCGG
>NZ_BCQX01000078.1 GCF_001552295.1 Globicatella sanguinis NBRC 15551
ACTTCTTGCCCACTCCCATTTCACTTTTTTCAGCAGAGTAAACTATTTTAAATGTTCAACTAAAGTTTTTAATTGCTCTTCATAGTTTTCAAAGAAGGACAAATCATTTTGAGGATCACTTTCTAAGGGATTTAATACTGCGATTTCCACACCGGTACTAGTGGCGATGATTTGGGCTATTTTATCGCTCATATTAGGTTCAACGAAGATTGACTTAATATTATGCTCCTTAACAAATGCCATCACTTCATTTAATTGTTTGACGCTTGGTTCTTTTTCTGCAGAAATACCCGTTACTCCAAGTTGTTTTAAACCAAAGCGTTCAGCTAAATAATAAAAAGCTGTATGTTGGGTTAAAAAGGTTTTATTATCAAACTCATTAAACATTGCTTGATATTGTTCGACTAATGCCTCCCCCTCTTTGACCATCTTTTCAGCATTTTGTGTATAAATGTCAGCATTATCAGGATCAATTTGGGCTAATGATTGGGCGATTAATTTGGCTTCATTCCCTACTTCAATTGGATCGAGCCAGGAATGTAAATCATAAGCATTGCCGTGTAAATCGGATTCTTCGCCATGGTCATGACCATCATCCACTGAACCTTCTACTGTCTTAAATTCTAAGCCTTCTGATGCTTGTATCATTTGCACAGGGTGACTGCCTTTGTTCGCTTCTAAATTTTTAGTCCAAGATTCTAATGACTTAGAATGATAAATAAAAATATCGGCATCATAAATTGCCGCCACATCAGATGCTGATGGTTCAAAACCATGAATGCCTGTTCCTGAATTAATCATTTGTACTTCATGAAGATCGCCAACTACCTCAGAGGTAATGGCATAAATGGGATAAAAACTGGTGACTATCGTCAAGTTATTTTCTGCTGCGTTAACGATTGATGATGGTAGCATTGTACTTAATAACAATAAAATACTACCTAAAAATGTAATCATTCTTTTCATTGTAATACTCCTTGTAAAATATATTTAAAGATTTTTTGACTTATGGGAAATCCTTAAAAGCCCGTATATTAATCTTGTAGCTTGGTTGTGGTATCATATTACAGAATAATCTGTCTTAAAAGGTACGACTGGATAACACGATACCTCTTTGTTTAACGAAAAGAATCGTAAAAAATACCATTTTAACTGTCAATCCTATTCTATAATAAATGTTTAAAGTTTCAAAATAAATAAGGTTGAGCAGTACTATTTTTCCTACTCAACCTCATGGTTTAACACAACATAAATTAAATTTTAAGCGAATCGTCTACTGTTGCTCTAAAACATCTTTAATTAATGAGTACATATATTGTTCCGCATCAAATTTTTGTAAATCCGTTGCTTTTTCACCTAAACCGATGTATTTAACAGGTATATCTAACTCATAGCGAATTGAAAGGACAACGCCACCTTTAGCGGTACCGTCTAATTTCGTTAATACTAATCCGGTAATTTCAGTCGCTTCATTAAATTGTTTTGCTTGAATTAACGCATTTTGTCCAGTCGTTGCATCGAGAGCCAGTAAAACTTCTTGTACACCATTAGGGTTTTCGCGTTCAATGATGCGTTTAATTTTGGCTAATTCTTGCATCAAATTCGCTTTAGTTTGTAAACGTCCCGCAGTATCCACTAATAAATAATCATAATGTTCTTCATTGGCTTTTTTCACTGCATCAAAAACTACTGAAGCTGGATCACTTTGAGCTTTTCCGGTTACAACAGGAATTCCTAAACGCTCGCCCCAGACATTCAATTGTTCAATCGCACCCGCACGGAAAGTATCAGCGGCAGCTAACAGTACTTTATGCCCCTCTTGTTTTAACTGATAACCAATTTTTCCGACAGAGGTCGTTTTACCCACACCATTGACACCAACGAATAATATAACCGTTGGACCATCTGGATTAAGACGAATATCATTACGCTCCTGGCCATCTTTTTCATAGATTTGCACCATTTTTTCTAACATGACTTGTTTGACATCATTGGCCTTATAGGCATTACGGGCTTCTAATTCGTCACGAATCGCGTCCGTTAACGCCATGGTCATTTGAAAACCAACATCCGCACTGATAAAAGCTTCTTCAAGGTCTTCATAAAATTCTTCATCTATTTCTCTAAAGCTACTAAATAAATCATTGATACGATCTGAGAAATTTTTTCGTGTTTTCTCCATACCCTTGTCATACGTATCAAAAACGATCTGATCTTCGACGGGTTGTTCTATTTCCTTTATAACAGTATCTTCACCGGTAAAGGCACGACGAATACGGTCAAATAATCCCATTGGAATTCCTCCTTTTATTTGATGAATTGATAAATGGCTTCCGCGACACCATCATGATTATTATCTGCGGTAATATGATCAGCTTTAGCAGTAACTTGTGGTACAGCATTACCCATCGCCACTCCAACTCCTGCAAATTCAATCATCGATAAATCATTTTCTTGGTCACCAATTGCCATCACTTCACTTGGTTCAATTTTTAAGTAGTCGGCTAATTCTTTTAATGTATTTCCTTTAGTTACACCAGGGGCTACAATTTCAAGTAAATTAGTTTGTGACTTAAAAACAGAATATTGACTGACTAACTCTGAAGGCAATTTTAAAATTTGCTCATCTAAATAGTTAGGTTCACAACATATTACAAACTTATTAAATTGATGATCTTTTGAAAAAGTTGCGAAGTCTTGAGTCTTGGCAATGGTCTTTTTACGATTATTAAAATAAATCGACGGATGGTTTTCTGGATAAAACGGTGGCTCATAGACATGTTCAGCATCAATAATATTAAATGGTAATGTCAAATCTTTAGTTACATTATACCATTTTTGCATATCGGTTTGCGACAAAGTGTGCTGTTTAATCACTTCTCCATTAGCCGCTTTTTGAACGAGACCGCCGTTAAAGGTAATAATAAAATCCTCGGCTGAATTTAAGCCAATTTCCTCAACAAAGTCCTTCATCAATAAATAAGGACGTCCAGTACACAAAACAATCTTCACACCTTGTTGATGCGCATCATGTAATGCTTGAATATTTCTTTTTGAAATATTGCCGTCACTATTTAATAATGTTCCATCTAAATCAATGGCGATTAATTTAATCATCTTGTTAAGCACTCCTTTTCGCTTCTATTTCTCATTGTTAGCTTCACTCAAACGTACAGAAGCCAATTTCGATATACCTGAACGTTCCATGGTAACACCATATAGTACATCCGCATGTTCCATCGTACCTTTACGGTGCGTAATCACAATAAACTGTGTATTTTCAGTAAATTGTTGTAAATATTCTCCATATCGATACACATTCGCATCATCCAAGGCCGCTTCTACCTCATCCAATACACAAAATGGTACGGGTTTGGTCTCTAAAATTGCAAATAACAAAGCAATGGCTGTAAAAGCACGTTCGCCCCCCGATAATAAAGCAAGATTTTGCTTACGTTTACCAGGTGGTTGCGCAATAATATCAACTCCAGTGGATAATAAATTGTCAGGATCCGTCAATTCTAATGATGCTTCCCCTCCACCAAATAAAGATTTAAAGGTACGTTTAAATTGTTGATTAATTTGATGGAAGGATTCACTAAATCGTTTAATAACTTCCGCATCCATCGCATCCATCGTATCTTGTAATTGTCCCATCGCTGTTAATAAATCTTCTTGTTGTTCTAATAAATAAGTGTAACGCTCATTTAAATTTTCAAAATCTTCAATCGCTGCTAAGTTAATCGGTCCTAAATTATCGATTGCTTTTCTTAATTCTTTAACGCGACTG
This sequence comes from Globicatella sanguinis NBRC 15551, assembly GCF_001552295.1. Taxonomy (GTDB): domain Bacteria; phylum Bacillota; class Bacilli; order Lactobacillales; family Aerococcaceae; genus Globicatella; species Globicatella sanguinis. Next base: position 3,791 of record NZ_BCQX01000078.1, read on the forward strand.
GACACTTCTGAAATAGCTAACTCTGTTTGGACTTGTTGACTAGCCGCTTCATAACTTAATTGATATTTTTCATTTAAATAATTTAGATGGTTATCAATCAATTCTTTAAATTTTTCAATTTGTGCTTGTAATTTTGCTTGTAATTTAAATTGCGCTTGTTGTTGTTGTTGAATCTTTACCTTCTTATTTTCTAAATCGCGTAAATTTTGGTTCCATTCACTACGATTTTGTTTGCTTTGATCAAGCTTCGTCGTATGTTCAACCAACTCATTATTTAAAGTTTCGATTTGAGATTCTACTTCCATAATGGTTTCTTTCAATTGATTTAAATCTTGCTCACTACTTAATTGATTATTTTGATAATTTTCAATAAATTCGTTTAACTGAACGAGTTGTGCAGTAAGTTGCTCTACTTGAGTTTTAATTTGTCTTAACTCAGATTGTTTAACTGCTTTTTCGGTATTGAGTTGTGACAATTCATGATTTAATTGTTCAATTTTCTTTTGACGGTCTGCTTGCGATACATTCATTTGTTCCAATTGCTGAGTACCTTCCGCAATCTTTTGCGTCATTAACCGAATGGTTTCTTGCGCTTCGGTTAATTTAGCTTGTGATTGATTGATAAACTGTTCCGCTTCATCAATATCCATTTGTGCTACTTTCAGTTCATTTTGATTAATTTTTACTTGTTGAACAAATTGTTGTAAAGCTTGTTTTTGTTGGTTTACTTCATGGTTAATTTGATTAACTTGATTAAGACTCGCCTCACCATTTTCACGCACGCTTTGTTCCAATTCTTCTATTTGATCAATTTTCGTAATCATTGACTTTTGACTGTTAGTAGCAGCCTCTAATTCTATTAGCGCCTTTTCTAAATCAGTTTGGCGACTTAGCATCGAAGTTTGTTGGTTTCGTTGACGACCACCGGTGATGGAGCCACCTGGCATTAAAATATCGCCTTCTAGGGTAACTATTTTTACTTGATGTCTTAATTGTTTAGATAAACTTTGAGCATTGACAATTGTATCCATCACGATTGTATTGCCCAATAAATTCTCAATAATGGCTTGATTAATCTCATCAAATGATACCAATTGATGACCAATCCCTATATAACCCGCATGGTTTTGTGCCGGTTGTAAATGATAATTCTGAACAGAACGGCCTTTAATATTCGGTCTCGGTAAGAAGGTAGCTCGCCCAGCTCGATGCTCTTTCAAGTAAGCAATTGCCTTACGTGCAGATTGATCATCTTCAACCACAATGTGTTGTAATGAACCTCCTAAGGCTGTATCAATGGCTAATTGATATTCTGGCTTAACATGGATTAACTCGGCCACTGTGCCATCGATACCCCCAATATCGTTAGCATGTTGCATCACAAATTTAACGCCACCATAATAGCCATCATATTGTTCTTGCATTTGTTTTAATGAGTTCACACGTACATTCAACGTATTGACTTGCCGTTCGATTGCAAATAATTCTTTTTGAATTTGATTGCGTTTCTGTTGTAGGGCTTGCCATTCTTGTTGCAGTGATTGATGATGTTCATTTTGCGTTTTTTGGGTTGCCTCTTTTAATTCGAGTGATGTTTCTAATTCTTTTAATTCCGTTTCACTGGAGGCTAATGTTTCTTTTAACATTTGGTGTTTATTTTTGGCACGTTTCAAACGCATCGTTTGTTGTTCAATTTGTTGTTCTAATAGGTTCACTTCATTTTTGGCACTTGCTTCAGATTGATAAAATTGAATCATTTCACCTCTTAGTGTTTCAACCTGATCATCCGATAAACCAGCTGCCATTTTTCTATCTGATTCAAGCTGACTAATTTTATCTGTTAATTGTTCAATTTCGGTTTCAAGCGTCACTTTAGACGTACTTTGTTTTGCTAAGTCCTCTTGAATACGTTCTTTTTGAACCAATTGATTTTCAAATTGTAAAGTTTTTTCATCTGTATTGGCCTGATTGAATTGCAGTTCCTGTTGGAGCATCTGATATTTTGCTTTGGCTTGTTCAACCTTTCGAACGAGTTCTTGATGAGTTTCATTTTCACGGTCAATTGAGATTAATAAATCGTCCAACATTTGTTGTTGTTCAATGATCGTTTCCGATAAATTGGTCAATTCTTCCTCATCCAATTGAATAGCTTGGTCGACATTGGATAACTTCTCTTGAGCTTCATCCCATTTTATTCGATTTTGTTCAATTTGATGGGTATACAATGATATTTCTAAACTAGACAGTTCTTCTTGGTACGTTTGATATTTCAAAGCAGTTTCGCGCTGTTTTTTTAGGGGCTTAATTTGGCCTTCTAATTCATGAATAATATCTTTAACACGGCTTAAATGATCCTCAGATTTAATCAATTTACGTTCCGCTTCGGCTTTACGAAACTGATACTTTTGCACGCCAGCGGCTTCCTCAAAGATAGCTCGTCGCTCTTCTGGTTTATTTAGAAAAATACTTTCGACTTTTCCTTGAGAAATCATCGCAAAACTATTTTTTCCTAATCCAGAGTCTAAAAGTAAGTCGACAATATCTTTTAGTCGTACGGACTCATTATTAATATAATAATTACTTTCACCATTACGATTATAACTTCTGGTAATACTAATCTCACTAAAATCATAATCTAGATAGCGATCCTCATTATTCAGCACTAAGGTAACTTTAGCTAGGTTAACGGCCTTACGATCTTGGGTTCCGTTAAAAATAACGTCTTCCATTTTAGAACCACGCAAACTCTTAGCGGATTGCTCTCCTAAAACCCAACGAATGGCTTCAGAAAGATTACTTTTACCACTCCCATTAGGCCCTACAACAGCAGTTAATCCTTTGTCAAATTCAATGACCGTTTTATCAGCAAACGATTTAAACCCAGTCATTTCAACACGTGCTAAATACATGATATCACCTCCAATTTTTTCAAATTTCAATCTAGGTTATTATAACATAAATGCAATCACTTCACACTATTAGGGACAGGAGAAATGATGAGATAAATCTTTAACCACTATGCCTTATCGTCTCCCTCATCACTTGCTGCCTATAATAAATCTCGAATACTCTTAAAAAACGACTACTGATAAAATTTTCGCGGCTTTAATAATGATGGTTTAAGTTCTTTAGTTCATCGCTAGATTTATGATGGTTTTCTTGCATATTAACCATAATCTTGTATACTTTAAATTAGGAAACTGAAGAAAGTTGAGAGGGAATCAGATGAATCATCTATATATTATCGCCAATATTCAAGCTGGATCCGGCAATGGTGCCGACGTATTAAATCAAGCTCAAGACTACTTAAGAAAATTTCGTGCTCCTTTCATTACACTAACGACAGAATATAAAGGACATTCAATTGAATTAACCCAACAAATTTTAGCTAAAGCTGAACAACGAACAATTGATACGATTATTGTAGTAGGTGGTGATGGGACCCTACATGAAGTTGTAGCCACTTTAAAAAAAGCTAAGCAAACCATCCCCATCATCTATTTAGCCGCCGGTACTGGCAATGATTTTAAACGAACGTGGTCGCCAAATGCTTCGGTAGAATCTACATTACAAAAGTACTTGTTTCATAGACAAATCACGACAGTCACAATATTTGAATCGTATAATCATCTCACAAAAAATACGGATATTGTATTAAATAGTTTAGGTTTTGGTCTTGATGGTAAAGTTATTTATGAAGTCAATACAACGCCTCAAGATGCATTTTTCCATCAATTTCTTAACGGAAAATTTTCCTACTTGGTTAATGTCTTTAAAGCTGTTAGAAAATTAGACCATTTTGATGTGCACTTAACAGTTGATAATCAAACAATAGAGTTTGAGGACTGTCAGTTAATTTCGTTAATGAATTCACCCTATTTAGGTGGTGGTATTCAGCTATCCAATGACATCAAAGCCGATGAAAAGATTATCAATGTTGTTGCTATTAAAAATGTTAAGCCCATTAACTTAATCAAATTAATGTGGCAAATATTAGTCAGCAAAACCACACCGGCCGCTGAACACTATTTTTACACAAAAGGTGAAAAAGTAACGATTCAAATTGAAGAACCGATTCTTAGTCAAGTCGATGGTGAACTGCTTAATAAAGATCAAGCACATTTGACCTTGACTTTAACTGAATATCCATTTTACCTTTAATAGAAAAATGAAACTTGCTTCTCCTGGCTTTATGACCTTTTCAGCACCTTCTGTTGCTAATTGAGTCACGCTAGTTTGAAACAAGTTTCTTTTTTTAATTTGTTTTCATAAAATCATAAGGCGAGAGGTTCTCCATACCAATCATTGGGTCAATTAACCAAATCGTTTCTTCCGTTAATTCATTTAAATTAAGCCTTGGCTCTTCATCAGAAACTAACGCTTTTTGGGAATTGTCCTCATCAGTTGTTAAACCTTGATGATGTTTGGCTTCTAGCGAATCTGAATGCGCATGCTCTTCTGATTTAAGCTTTGTATCATCAATTGTTGTAGGTGTTAAAGTTAATTGTTCAAGCGTATCTACTGTATTTTCATTATGTTGACCATTAGGTGTAGCTGTTTCAGATGGAATGGTTAATAAATTCCCTTCTTCATCTTCATACGCTACCGTTTCATTGGCAAATTTTATTTTTAATAAGTCATTTAAAAATGTTTGTCTCGGAATGATATTAGCAGTAGTCGCTTTATAAAAACTATTAGGATTGCCGACCATTACTAAACTGGTCTTCGCCCGAGTGATAGCTGTATAAAGAAGGTCCCTTCTCAACATCCTTGAATACATATCAACCAATGGGAGAATAACTAAGGGATATTCACTCCCTTGTGATTTGTGAATTGAACAACAGTAAGCTAAAGTTAATTGATCTAAATCACTACGCTTATAAGTTAATTCACGTTCATCAAAGGAAACAATGATCTCTTCTACATTTGAATCTGTTTCTGCCCCGGTCATGATAGCTGTTATTTTACCAATATCACCATTATACACATCGGCTTCAGCATTATTAACTAATTGTAAGACCTTATCGCCTACTCTAAACACCGTATCGAAATATTGAATTTCTCTTTTACCTTTTTTAGCCGGATTCATAATGGCTTGTAATTGAGTATTTAATTCATTAATACCGGCTGCTCCTTTATACATCGGGGCCAGCACTTGCATATTAGTGCCATCAAAATGTTTATTTTGGGCTTTCGCAACAATTGTTTGCACGACTTGTGCTACTTGGTCGGGTTGACAACGAATAAAAGAACGATCATTTTGCTTTTCTAAAAAGTTATCCGGTAAAGCACCATTCTTAATACTATGGGCTAATTCAACAATTGTACTGCCCTCGTTTTGCCGATAAATGGTATTGAGTTGAATCGTAGGTAAACATTTAGAGTCTATTAAGTCATTAAAAACTTTCCCTGGACCTACTGATGGCAGTTGGTCTTTATCTCCTACGAAGACTACTTGCATATTATATGGTACTGCTTGTAGTAACCAATTCATTAACCAAGTATCGACCATCGACATCTCGTCTACTATCAAAAGATTGCCTTCTAACTCTTCTTGGGCTGAAAAGTCTTCATAATCAGAATCGCGATTGAATCCCAACATACGATGAATGGTCATCGCAGGTAAATCTGTCATCTCATTCATTCTTTTTGAAGCTCTTCCCGTAGGTGCCGCTAATAATATCGGGGCAAAATCTGGTTTATGTTTCAAATCTTCTAATGAATACTCATGTAAGGTAGCATGAAGATGAATCAATCCTTTAACAAGCGTTGTTTTCCCTGTTCCAGGACCACCGGTAATAATAGACATTGGTGAATTAATCGCCAATTTTAACGCCCTTTGTTGTTGTTCATCGTATTGAATGGCATTTAACTCCATCACTTCCGCTAATGCTGAATCAATATCCGCTTCATCAAAATAATCAGTCATTGAATATTGTAAATGATTTGATAATTTAGACATAATGCCAACCTCAGCGTAATATAAACTGGGTATCATAATGCCTTCAGCTAAATTCATTAAGCGTTTTTCTAAAATCGCTTTGTCTAAGGCTAAATTCATTAAACTGTCATCTAATAAAAAAGGACGAGCACTTTCTAACATTTCCCGACTCTTCATTAAACAAGCCTCGCGCTCAACATAGGTATCGCCATTATTATTACAGTGTTCATTAACGACCGTATAAATGCCGGCGATGATGCGATCCACAGAATCCGCTTCAAATCCTAATTTTTCAGCCAAATTATCGGCTTTATTAAAGCCAATCCCCTCAATGGATTCAACCAGCTCATAAGGATTTTCCTTAATCTTTTCAATCGCTGAACTTTTATATTTTTGATAGATTTTATCGGCAAATTTTGGACTAAAGCCCCATTCAAATAATTGCATAAACACCCGCTCAGTGCCTTGGTGTTTGAGTAAGTTTTCTCTTAAAGAAACTTGAACTTTTTGGTTTAAACCTTTGACCTTTTTCAAAGCATTAGGATCCGCAATAATAATATCAATGGCCTCCATTCCTAATGCATCCACGATATTTTTAGCCAGCTTAATACCAATACCAGGGAACCGTTCACTAGATAAATAATCAATTAAACCTTGCTCTGAGGTAGGGGCTAGTTGTTGATAACGCGTCACAGCGAATTGTTCACCGTACTTTGGATGGTTTGTAAAATGTCCATAGAACTCATAATTCGTATCATAATGTAGTGTAGCAAATTGACCGGTAATAACTAATTCTTCTGCTGTCAAAGCATTTGACAATTCATCATCTACGTTAATACGAACCACTTTATATAAATTACTTGGGTTTTCAAAATAAATGGCGTCAATTGTCCCCACAATTAATACTTCGTCCATCATGCACCTCCTCATATAAGCCATATTATAACATATCTATTAGTAAAATTAAGAAAGAAATATTTTTGGATTGCCTAAGAAGTAACAATTCGATTATTTTTGGCTTCGTCACTCCAGACACAAGCCCATGAGTATCTCTTAACCTAGGAATTAGGACACAGATTGAGACCACTCATCACCGTTTATCATTTAAACCTATTTAACTTCTGTCGTTCTTTTTCCACTAAATATTTATAGCCTATTTATTATGAGTCCACACAAAAAGTTGTAGAGCCTATATGTTTAGCAAAATATTGGTATTACAAATGCTGATTAGATAAAAAATAGAGGCTGGACAAAAACTTTTTAAATTCTGTTCAGCCATATCTATTTAATTCAAAGCGCAGTGGTTGAGTGGTCTCAAACTG
>NZ_BCQX01000079.1 GCF_001552295.1 Globicatella sanguinis NBRC 15551
ACTGCGCTATTAATTAAGGAACAATAACCTTAACTAAATTTATAAGCTTATGCACAGCCTCAACTATAAAATTAGACCTATGTTGAATGAAATAGTTAAGATAATCTATTAGTTAAACATAGGACTATTGTAAAGTGAACTTGTCAGACCATGCTTCAGTATGACAATGTAATCTTTGGTTATAAAATGACCCCTAACCGTTAGAGTAACATCTAATGAGTTAGGGGTCATTTGTTGTTCTATAGTATAAAATATTAAGACGCTACAACTTTTCAATAGTTACATTAATATTTAAAAAATTTATGCCCGTTTAACGTTAAAACAAAATTTTTTATTTTACAAAATCCATTTCATATTCATTTTATATAGTTGTGTTAAAGTTAAGCTATCAAATATGAAAGGATGTTTTTAAATGAAAAACAGCATCAAAACAAAATTATTAATTGCATCATTATTAAGTAGTAATTTAGTGGCACTTCCACTATATCCTGTGAATGCAGAAGAAATGGATAATACTGAAATGACAGAGGAAATGGACGAAATGAACGAGTCAGATTCATCAGATACTACCATGGACGAAAACATGGAAGAAACGATGGAAGGCAGTATGGAAGAAACGATGGAAGAGAACATGGAAGGCGGTATGGAAGAAACAACAGAGCCGTCTGTGACGACGAAAGAAGAACATGTAGAAGAAAAAGATCCGATTCCAACAGATAAAGAAGAATTAAAAAAATTAATCAAAGATTATGGTACTAAGATAACTGTTAAAGATTTACAAATGAACGTATATGAATTAGGTGCGGAACATAAAGGTGAATCTAAAACATTAGTCTTCATGCCAGGTTTAGGTGAAGCTTCTCAACCTTTAACACATAAAAACTTATTGGATGCCTTAGCTAAAAAATATCATATTTTAGTAGTTGAACCATTTGGTTATGGGTTATCTGATGTAAGTAATGAAGAGCGTACAGTAGAAAACATTACCGAAGAGTTACATAGTGCATTAGAACAAATGGATGTTAAAGAATATTATTTAGTGGCACATTCATTATCTGGTTTATATGCTTTAAAATATTCTCAAATGTATCAAGATGAAGTCTTAGGTGTGATTGGGATGGATACGAGTACCCCAATGATGAACGGCTTTATGGAAATGCAACATGAAGAAGCACCAATCGATGATAGTGGTCAAGCGACTGATTTACCTGAGATTCCAGATGTAGACGATGAAGTGAATCTTCAATATCGCTACATTGCACAATTGAACTTAAATAATGCCGATGTGGTAGATGAAAGTAATCGTTCAAATCAAGTTTTAAATGACTTCAAAGATGAAAAAATTCCTTCTGGCATCCCAGCATTATACTTATTAGCTCAAGATTCTTATGAAGATATCGAAATGCGTCGTGAATTCATGGATAAAATTACGGAAGATTGGGAAATGCAACATAAATTATTATCTGAAAACCCAGACGAAGTGGAAACTCATATTTTAGAAGGGGATCACTTAATTTATATGACCCAATACGAAGAAATGGCACGATTAATTGATGAATTTATCAATAATCATAACTAGGAGATTACCGATGAAAAAGAGTTTTATCGTACTGCTTTGTCTGTTAATGGCAAATATCGTCTACACAACTGAGGTTTTAGCTGGTGAAATCAATTTACTTGAAAAGTATCCCGTTAACACACCACTGTTTACGCAAGGATTAGAACTCAATCAAGACAATGAATTAATTTTGGGAACAGGTTTACAAGGACAATCCAAAATAGGAAAATTTAACTTAGAGACCGGTCAATTAGAAGATGCTCAACTCCTACCACATAATTATTTTGGAGAAGGTCTTACCCATACTGAAAATTATTTATGGCAATTGACCTGGAAGGAAAAATTAGTTCTAAAACGTGATCCTAAAACATTTGAAATATTAGAAGAAATCCCTATGGAAACAGAAGGATGGGGGCTTTGTTATGATTCAGAAAACAAAGTACTTTGGCGTTCGGATGGGTCAAGCACTTTATATAAACATGACCCAGAGACGTTTGAAGTATTAGACAAAGTCAAAATTATGAATGGTAAATTAGCAGCTTCAAAATTAAATGAATTAGAATATTATAATGGATATATTTATGCGAATCGACTTTATCGTGATGAAATTGTTAAGATTGATACGAATAAAGGAGAAGTGGTTGATCAATATGATGTCCGCTCAATCATCGATGAGACAATGGACGAAGAGCAAATCGCAAGTATGGATACTTTAAATGGTATTGCACACATTAAGGATAATGAATTTTATATTACCGGGAAATTATATCCTTATATCTATAAAGTAACTTTAGATTAAAATGTTAATAAATGATAAAGAGGGGATATTTTGAATATACAAAAAAATGCGTGGGCTTATATTACCCGCAAAAAACACCGAACATTGATTATTTTTCTCATATTGATGTTTATTTTAACAAGTTTATTTACTTGTTTAACCATCTTAAATGCGAGTCAACAAATTGAAAATAATGTTTTTAAAATTTCAAACTCCTCTTTATCGATAACTAAAAATGATAGTTCTTCATTTGCGATGAAAGATTTCGAACAGTTAAAGAGTATAAAGGAAATAGAGGACATTAATCCTGAATATCAAAGTTTGGCTAAATTAGTGGATCACCAAGTGATTGAAGGGGAACAACAAATTTTCCGAGAAGATACCCCGGAACAATTATCGAATGTGGTCGATGTTCAAGCAACCAATGATTCCCAACGAGACTTGTTATTTTCAAGTGGCGTGTTTACACTCGTTGCTGGCCAACCGATTCAATCTGATAGCCAGCATCATGTACTCGTTCACCAAGCATTTGCCGAGAAAAATGGTTTAAAATTAAATGATACCATTCGTTTGCAGTTAGTCGATATCGAAACCTTAAACGTACATGAAACGATAGAATATACCATTAGCGGCATTTTTACAGGGAAAAAGCAAGAAAGTTATACAGGATTAAGTTCAGATTTTAGTGAGAACACCTTTTTTGTCGATTATCAAACCAGTCAGGAACAATTGGGACTAAACCAAGATCAAATGATCACGAATAAACTGACCCTCCATACCAATTCAGTTGAAAACTTAGAATCAGCTCATGAACAAATCAAAAATTTACCCATTGACTGGTCAAAATATGAAGTCGAGAAAAATGATAAAGCATTCCAAAAGACGCTTACGGCCTTGCAAAGTATGCAACAGATTATTGAAATTGTGACCAATGCCATGATTTTAGGTGGCCTAACCGTTCTTTCCTTAATCTTAATCTTATGGCTAAGAGAAAGAATCTATGAAATAGGCATCTTTTTAGCTATCGGCATGAGTAAAAAGGTCATTATTTCACAGTTTATCTTGGAGCTACTGCTCGTTTCCTTACCAGCGGCGGTACTTTCCTTTATCCTTGGATGGCAGCTGAATCAATTTTTCTTAACCGATTTTTTCAATTCGATTACCAACGAAAGTATCGGTAGCCAAATGTTACCGATTGAGAATATCGGGGATAATTTAACCCACTTTGGGATGGCTTATGGCTTATTACTGGTCATAATTTTCTTAGCCGTTATGTTATCCTGTTCGATCATTTTATTAAAGAAACCGAAGACCATCTTATCAGAAATTAGTTAGGAGTTAACAATGAAAATACTTGAATTAAAAAACGTTTCGTATCAATATAAAAAAAGCAATGAACAAGTCTTATCGCTAGTGAACCAATCATTTGAGTCCGGCAAGTTTTATGCCATCATCGGTAAATCAGGTGCTGGTAAATCGACCTTGCTGTCACTATTAGCAGGATTAGACACACCAAGAAGTGGCCAAATATTATTTAAAGAGCAAGATATCGCTAAAAATGGTTATAGTTATCATCGTAAACACAATATTTCGCTAGTTTTTCAAAATTATAACTTAATCGATTATTTAAGCCCGCTGGAGAATTTAAAATTAGTCAATCCTGATGCGACCAAAGAGAGTTTATTGGAATTAGGCTTAGATGAAACCCAAATCAATCGTAATGTCTTAAAACTGTCCGGTGGTCAACAACAAAGAGTGGCTGTCGCACGCGCTTTGGTATCGAAAGCTCCTATTATTTTAGCGGACGAACCAACAGGTAATTTAGACAAGGATACAGCGACTGAGATTATTGACATCTTAAAAGACATTGCTAAACAAAAAGGCAAATGCGTGATTGTCGTCACCCACAGTAGCGAAGTAGCCGATGCCGCTGATATTGTTTTAGAATTGAAGAACAAACAATTAGTCCCAGTTAAGAATAAGGGGGATCAATAATGTTTAAAAATGCGATTGCCTATGTAACTAGAAAAAGCTTAAAATCATTCATCATCTTTTTAGTCATATTAGTAATGGCTTCCATCGGTTTAATGAGTGTTTCCATCAAACAATCAACTAATGAAATGGTCAGTTCGACCTTTGGTAATATTAATAGTAGTTTCTTAATGGAAATTAACCGCCAAGTCAATTTTGGGACACCTCGTGGTGGTGGAAATGTGAAAGGCGAAGACATTAAGAAAATTTCTGAGACAGAAGTCGTAGATTCATTTGTGAAGCGAATTAACAGTGTTGCCGACTTAGTTGATTATGAGCTAATCGAAACACCTTATACAGAACAAAACCAAAGAGAAAACTTTAAAAATGCTGTGATGATTACCGGTGTCAATAATTCTGAAAAAGAAACCAAATTCGTTTCAGGTGCCTTCAATTTAATCGAAGGTAGTCATTTAAATGATCAAGATAAAAATAAAGTGTTAATCCATAAAGATTTAGCGCAAAAAAATAATTTAAAGATTGGCGATAAAATCAAACTAAAATCTAATCTTTATGATGCCGATAATGTCAAACAAGCTGACGAAACAGTGGAAGTCGAAATCAAAGGGATATTTGATGGCCATAATAAAGGTGGAGTCGTAGCCTCTCAAGAATTATATGAAAACAATATTATCTCGGATATTGATACGGCAGCTAAAGTATATGGTAATACCGAAGATACAGCCGTTTATCAAGATGCAACCTTTTTCGTAAAAGGTAACATCAACGTGGATCAAGTCATCAAAACATTATCGAAGCTAGACATCGATTGGCGACAATATAATTTAATCAAGAGTACTGCTAATTACCCAGCTTTACAATTATCGATTTCGAAAATCTTTGCGATTACCAACCAATTATTAATCGGTTCATTAGTGTTTGCGGGTATTATTATCACCTTATTATTAACCCTTTGGATGAATGCACGTAAAAAAGAAATTGCGATCATGTTATCAATCGGTAGAACGAAAGGACAAATCTTCTGCCAACACTTATTGGAGATGATTCTGATTAGTGTACCAGCCATGTTAGGGGCTTACTTGTTAACAAATAAAATCGGAACACGGATTAGTAATCTTATCTTAGATAGAATTAATCATAATATCTTAAATGAAATCGCAGAAAAAGCGGCCTCAAGTCAATTAGGCGCTGGAGCAGAAACAGAAGGCTTTACTAAAACCATTTCTGATCTTTCGATTCATGTTGATTTACAATCATTATTATTAGTAGGTAGTTTCATTTTGGTGGTGTTAGTCATCTCACTGTTTATCTCTTCATATCAAACCATTAGAAAAAATCCTCGTGAATTATTAATCGACACCAAATAAATTTTTAAGTGGTATTGGATAGGACAAAGATTTTATCAATATCCACTTTATTGTGTTTAGCTACAAGAGAGTCCTAAAATAGGAAAGGCAAACAATATTTAATGGACAAGATAGACCTCGAATAGGAAGGTAATTAATATTTGCTTGACCATATGTTATCAGTTAATGTATGGCTGACTGTATGTGGGATGCTAGCTGTTAACTGTTATGTTATCTTTTAATATTCGGCTGACTGTATGAGAAGTGCTACCACCAGTTAACTTATACGCTATAGTTATTGCTTTGCGGCTGTATGTGAGGTTGGCTCGAGTTAACCTGTATGTTATCGGTAATTGTTTGGGTAATAGTATCGACTATTGGAATTCAGTTTTTTCTAATGATAAAAAGTTAAGCAGTTGAATAGCTTCAGTAAGTGTAGGATAAATTTCTAGCTCAATGCTCAATTCAAAATTTTAAATGAATGACTACCAAACGCAGTTCTACCTTTGATATAATAAGGAAAGAGAGGTAAGCGGTATTTGGATGTTTTGAAGGGATTTGTTGCAGTATTCAAGTAGAAGATTATACCTGTCGCATACCCACTTTAAAACATTAATAGATAGTGTATTAGGGTTGAGTGATGATAGCTTAAGAATACCTGTTACCAAAAAGGTAGTTATGTCACAACAATTAATGGAGGATTATATGAAAATATTGATAGTTGAAGACGATCAAATGATTCGTGAAGGAGTTAGTGAATATTTAAAAGAATATAATTATTCGGTCATTGAAGCCAAAGATGGTGCGGAAGCACTGTCAAAATTTAATGCTGACATCGATTTGATTATTTTAGACATTCAGTTGCCGATCATTAATGGGATTGATGTTTTGAAAGAAATTCGCAAAAAGTCAGATTTACCGGTGATTATGCTAACAGCTTTCGGTGATGAAGACTATAAAATCGATGCGTTTACAAATTTTGCGGATGGTTATATTCAAAAGCCATTTTCATTACCGGTATTAAAAGTTCGTATTGAAACACTGTTGAAAAAATATTATGGTACGACCGATCAGTTTGTTTACAAGGATGTAGAGGTTAACTTTTTAAATTATACCGCCAAGTTAAAGGGTGAGATAGTTGACTTGAAAGCGAAGGAATTGGAAGTCCTAAAATATTTATCTAGTAATGAAGGACGTGTGGTAACCAGAAGTCAAATATTAGATAATGTTTGGAAAGACACGGATGAAATACCTTTTGATCGCGTGATTGATGTTTATATTAAAGAGTTACGTAAAAAACTACTGTTAGATTGCATCGTGACGGTGCGTAACGTCGGCTATAAATTGGAGAGACAATGAAAAAGTTAAAGATATTACCCAAAATGTTCATTCAAATCTTTTCGGTGCTCGTGCTTCTTATCATGATTATTCACCTTTTAGTCTTCTTTATGTTTCCCAAATCATACTTAGAAACACGCAAACATGAACTGACAGTGAAGGCGGATGAAATAGCAGAACATTTAGATGGCAAAGATTTGAATTACATTACCCAATCATTAGAATTTTTCTCAAGTAGTAACGATATTAAAGCCTTTATAAAAAAAGGGGTGAATGCGAATGAACTTGCGATTGATGAGGGCATTGATGTGAATTTAAACAGCAATACCAATTCATTAATTGTTGAAGATCGTGCCATTCATTCTAGTAGCGGTGATGAATTAATGATTAACTTTGTTTCAACCGCCGATATGTTAAAGGAAGCCAAATCAATTAGTTTTAAATTTTTACCACTGAGCGTAATATTTTCAATAGCCGTCTCAATCATCATTGCCTTTCTCTATGCTAAAATGATTAAGCACAATATAGGCGAAATAAAAGATGTCACCGATCAAATGATGCAACTTGATCGTCAGGCGTATTTAAAGGTGAATAGTGCAGATGAAATAGCAGAATTAAAATTACAAATTAATGAATTATATCGGTCATTGTTAAGTTCAATTGACGACATCGAAGTGAAAAATAAAGAAATCATCAAACTAGAACAGATGAAGTATGACTTTTTAAGAGGATCGTCGCATGAATTGAAGACACCTTTATCACGGATGAAAATTATTTTAGAAAACATGAAATATAATATCGGTAAATATAAGGATCGTGATTTGTATATTGACAAATGTTTGGATATTACCAATGAATTAACATATAATATTTCACAAATTCTAACTTTTTCATCTTTAGAGTATTTAAAGGATGATGAGGAATGGGTCACTATTAAATCAGTGC
Source organism: Globicatella sanguinis NBRC 15551 (assembly GCF_001552295.1). Classification (GTDB taxonomy): domain Bacteria; phylum Bacillota; class Bacilli; order Lactobacillales; family Aerococcaceae; genus Globicatella; species Globicatella sanguinis. The sequence continues at coordinate 7,958 of NZ_BCQX01000079.1, forward strand.
TAGATGGGGTCTTAGTAAAATATGATGAATTAGCAATGCGTAATCATTTAACTTTTAACAGCACGATCCAATCAGAACAACTTTTGATTGGCAAGAAAGCACTCAATTTGGTCCTATCGAACTTAATTAGTAATGCCGTCAAATATTCAGAACCTAATAGTGTTATCACGATTGACATTAAAAACGACTGGTTGTGTGTCACCAATATGACTCATTCTGAAGTTAATTTAAAACCGCTAATGGACATCAAATTTGATTTAAACAAAGAAGATAGTCATGGTTTAGGATTATATATCATCAAAACATTACTCAAAAATTATGGGATTGACTATGCAGTCGAAAATAATGAGCGCACGTTCGTCTTTAAAATCAAATTGCAGGACTAATCGTGAAGCTTGTTAATGATGCGATGATAAGCTAGAAGAAGTATGTGATCAGTAACTAGACAGGCAGTAGAAGCAATCAATGAATTGTCATTATCAATGGCAACAACAGTTAAAAGTAGTCATTGAGAGTTTAAAAATAAAATAGTAAGTAACAGGTGAATTTCGTTGCGATAGTGTTGGAAATCTTAGTCCTACTGTGGATTAATACCTTTCTATAGACAGCGAAACGCAACCTGTTCTTTTTGCTTTTATTGAGATAGAAATGAATTTCAATAGGAAGAAAATTGACTGTGAATACCATTTGTTTGTAGAATTTAATTGATACTATTGAGTCAATTAAGAAAACTATCTGAATGAGTAAGGTTGTTCTTAATTGACTTAAATTATTTTATTTGTTACATTTATCCTATTCTATTTGGAGGTGGCAAATGTTTTTAGCACTAAAAGAAATAAAAAAAGAAAAGAAACGTTTTATCTTAATTATTAGCATTACTGTGTTAATTAGTTATTTGGTATATTTTTTAATGGGTTTAGCATATGGACTTTCACAGGATAACACCAGTGAGATTGAAAGATGGAATGCTAAGAGCATTGTTTTAAAATCAGGAGTCAATAAAAATATTCTTTCAAGTCAGCTAGATAAAGACATCTATTATGATTACGATGACCAAGAAATTTCAGCCATTAATATTGCACGAACCGTAGGGTATTTGAACGGCGAAAAAAGTGACGATACGACTGAAAATTTTGTATTGATTGGTATGCGTCAAGATTCGCCTATTTATCCGGAAGTTTTGGAGGGACGATTACCAGAAAATAGTGGTGAAATTATTGGCTCAATGTCACTTAAAAATGAATTGAATCTTAAATTAGGTGATACGATCGAATTAAGCAGTAATGAAAATAAATTGAAAATTGTAGGTTTTTCTCAAGAAGCTAAATATAGCGTTTCTCCTGTCATTTATACTGATCTAGAAATTGCTAGTCAAGCAATGATGTTATTTAATCCTAATCGAAACTCTGAACAAGCGATTGATACCTATACGACACCTACACCCAATATGCCAGATTTAATATCAGCGATCATTGTTCATCAAAACAACGACCTTAAATCTAATGATGATGTAGAAGTTATTCCGGTGGATGAATTTATTCTAGCCCTTCCTGGATATTTGGCTCAAGTATTAACATTTGGCTTAATGATTGGCTTTTTAGTGCTCATTTCCTCAATTATCTTAGGGGTATTCATGTATATTATTACTAATCAAAAAAGACAAACTTTTGCGATTATGAAGATTCAAGGCATCTCTTCAAGTTATATCGGAAAATCAGTATTATTACAAACGGTTATTCTTAATATCATTGGAATTTCTATTGGATTAGGATTGAATCTTATCTCTGCTTATTTTTTACCAACTGCAGTACCGTTTGAAATAAATGGTTTATACTATTTTATTATCGCTTTATTAATGTTGCTATTCTCAATCGTTGGAGCTTTATTTTCTGTTAGTAGCATTGCCAAAATTGATCCTTTGGAAGTATTAGAATAGGAGTGTTTTATGGAAATTATATCGTTTAAAAATGTTAGTAAAACATATTCAGATGGTCGTGAAACGATTGAAGCCTTGAAAGAAACAAGTTTTTTGATCAATTCCGGTGAACTAGTTGCTGTAGTAGGACCCAGTGGGTCAGGAAAAAGTACCTTATTAACGATGATGGGAGGTCTTCAAGCGCCAAATAATGGTGAAATAAATTTTTTAGAGAAAAATTTTTCGAAGCTATCATCTAAAGAAAAAGATAGTCTTAGATATGATAAAATAGGATTCATCTTACAGTCTTCCAACTTGATTCCCTTTTTAACCATAGAGGAACAACTTATTTTGGTCGATAAGTTTGCAAAGAAAAAATATAATCGTCAAAAAGCGCAAGATTTGATGGAACAGTTAGATATATTAAAGAGAAAGGATTTATATCCATCTGATTTATCTGGAGGTGAACAACAGCGAGCTGCGATATGTCGAGCACTTTATACTGAACCAAAATTAATTTTGGCGGACGAACCTACCGCTAGTTTAGACACTCAAAAAGCTAAAATGGTTGTACAACTATTAAAAAAGATGACAGAAGGAACGGACCGAAGTACAGTGATGGTTACGCATGATGAGAGAATGCTTACCTATTGTGATCGCATTTTCCGAATCATTGATGGCCAGTTAACCATTGAAAAATAACTAGAAACTTATTCAAGGGTGGATGTTATTTAAAATCTTCTACTCCTGATGAAACATAATAAAATAGATAAAATCATGTTTATTAAGACCCAATGATGATTGACCATTAAAAAAGTATTTTCTTCATTGCTAAATATCAAAAAGGAAAGTGATTCAGAAATTCTTTTCTAAGTGTTTTTTAAAAATTTTCTTAACAGTTTTCGGATTTATATGAAGAATCAAGTGAATGAATAGCCTCTGTTCCTACGGAATAGATGACTTATTTGTTTAAAAAATCTCAGTTTAAACATATTTTTGATT
>NZ_BCQX01000080.1 GCF_001552295.1 Globicatella sanguinis NBRC 15551
GTTAAAATTTATTAATAAATAGTCTTTAGGTCTTTAGTAGTATCTCTTTTTAGTTAAAATATGGTAGAATAAACATATCGCTTTAGAAAAGGAGGATTTTGATGGATCAACGTCATAAAAAATCAACAGATGCACGTCATCCTTTATTTTGGCATAATTTTTTAAACAGTAAAATGGTTACGACTTTAATGATTATTTTATTAGTTTTAATTATTATTTTCTTAATGACCAAATTAGCTTATATATTTACCCCAGTTTTAACTTTATTCGAAATATTTGGTTTTCCAATTGTTTCGAGTGCGGTTTTATACTATTTGTTTTACCCGATAGTCAATCAATTACATAATCGTGGGATAAAAAAATCGATATCAGTATTTGGAATTTTTATTTTCTTAATTTTAGCAATCAGTTTAAGTATTGGTTCCATTGTTCCGATTGTGCGTGACCAAGTCAATACCTTTATTGAAAATGTTCCTAATTATTACGAAACTTTAATGAAAATATTTAAAGATTTACCATTTTCTTTCAATGATGTATTACCTGAATTAGGCATTGATTTACAGAAGGTATTTGATGGTTTCTCAACTGAAGGTTTTAGCCAACGAATCGATAGTATTGTTTCTTCCACCTTTGGTGGATTAGGAAGTTTTGTTGGAACGGTAACTACCACCTTTACAGGACTATTAATTATCCCAATTTTTACTTATTATTTATTAGTAGACTCCGATAAAATTCCCAAAAAGATTTTATATTATATTCCGACAAGATATCGTCAAGTAGTCAGTCGAATGTTATATCAAGGTAATTACCAAGTCTCTCAATATATTCGTGGACAAATTATTGTGGCAATTTGTGTGGGAATAATATTTGCGATAGGGTATGCGATCATCGGTCTTGAATACGGAACAACATTAGCAGTGCTTGCGGGTCTATTAAATATCATTCCTTATTTAGGATCGTTTATTGCTATTATCCCGGCATTAATTGTTGGTTTAATAACATCACCCATCATGCTGATTAAAGTAATTATTGTGATGGTGGTCGAACAAACGATTGAAGGTCGATTTATTTCACCGCAAGTATTAGGCAATAGTATGCAAATTCACCCTGTGACGATACTGATGGTGTTATTAGCCAGTGGTAAGTTATTTGGAGTAGTAGGCGTGGTGATCGGTATCCCGACTTTTGCTGTCTTAAAAGTAATAGTCTCAGAAATATATTCATGGTACCGTGAAAATAATCCCGCTTATCAAGAGCCAATCGTTGACTATTCAACAGGTAGTACACCCGTGATTGACTCAATGATGCAAACGAAAAATATTAATGAAAGTACAGAGAAAACGGATGAGAATTAAGCAAAAAAAACTCTTACTATTACCGATAGTAGGCATGATACTGAGTGGATGTGACTCAGTTAATCAAAAATACAATCAATTTATTGAACAAAAAGCTGAAGAAAGTACAGTAGTTGAAAGTGAAGAAACAACTGAAGTTTCAGAAAAATTAGTCGATATTCGATTAGTTCCTGAGTTTGTCCAAGTAGAAGAAGCGGTAAAAGCCATTGATAATTTAGAAATAGGGGAAGAAATTTATCGTACTTCACAAACTATTACGCAATCACAAGATAATTTCGATATTTCAGTTAATCAAATGGTGGTTTATGAAGCGAAGTCGGATGATCAAATATTGGGTATAAAATCAACAGATAGTGATGAAGGAGCGATTGTTATCGTTAATGTCGCTATTACTAACAAAACGGCTGAAACTTTCTATTTCCCAATTGATGAACTAAAATTAAGCTATCCGAATGCACCTGTTGCTCGTTTGGCGACCGCAGGATTGTATCCTTTGCAATCAGGGAATTTATATGAAATTTTATTAAGTGATGATCATGGTGCTATCTCGCCAGCCTCCACTGTCGAAGGTTATTTAGTTTATAGTTTAACAAAAGAGGATTTTGAACATATTAAAGAGCAAAACGCTTTTAATTTAACAGTTGTACCACCCAGACTTGATGCTGATAGTATTGTAGGCCTTAGTTCAACCGATTTAGGCTATGTCTTACCTTTATATTTACCTCTCACGGACACGATTGAACAAGAATTAGTTGATAAAAATAAGCAAATTCAAGATCGTATTTCTGCTGAATGGTGGGGACGTAAAGAGATATTAGCGGATGAGATTCTTGAAGAAAAAGACACGGATGGTGAAGTTAATTTTACTTTAAAACGTATTGAAATTTCGAATTTTACCCCAAATGAAAATTATGAAGAATCATTTCAATACTTTCCTAATGGTCAAGTGATTGTTTCATTACAAATTGAAATTGATAATCAATCGGAACATACTTTATTACCTACCGATAGTTTAGTTAACTTAGTCATTAATGGCGATACTATACAAAGTGATTATATCTTAATTAATGAATTATATGGCGAGCATTTAGAGCCGGGTGAAAAAACAACCATCATTAAAACTTTTGCTTTAGATAAATATACGTATCAACAAAATTGGCAAAATCAAGATATACAAATTTATATTCAGGTATCTCCCGATGATTCAATAGACAATCAGGACGCAACCACAACGGTTGAAGAATCAACTGAAGTGGAACAAGTCGAAGAGTTTATGACGGGCGAAGAATCGGATATTATTGTAGAAGATGAAACAGGTGAAGAGACAGTGTTGATGTATGTGGGGAATTTTGTATGGGAACCAAAATTGGTGAAATATATAAACGAAGATTTAGAAGTAGTTGATGAATTAGCATCAGAAGAAGCGGATGATGAGACGACAGAAACGGATAACCTTGATGACGCAGATGCTATTCTAGAAGAAAGTACAACAGAAGCAATGAGTGAATAATGTAATATAATCATAAAATAATATAATGAGATTTTACATGAGGCAGGGCAACATTTTTTATCATTGCCTTGCCTATTTTCTATGGTATAGATAGTGAATCAAAGTGATAGAATACATCGAATAAGATAAGTTTAACGAGTTTCGATATAGAATGATGCCAATTATTACGAAAGAAAAGAGGTTGTATCGATGACTGAAATTAAAGGGTTTTATCGTTTATCACCGGAGCAAAGAAGAAAAGTGTTAAAGAAAAATTTTCCTGATGGTTTTATTGAATCAGATACGCAATTATCGGAAACAACGGCAGATGCGATGATTGAAAACTATTTTCAAAATTATTCCTTACCAATGGGAATTGCGCCAAATTTTCAAATTAATGGACAACTTTATCATATTCCTATGGTGATAGAAGAACCTTCCGTGATTGCTGCTGCTAGTAATGGTGCTAAAAGGGTTGGGAATATTATCACTACAAGTCAGCCACGTGAATTAATTGGGCAGATTATTGTGAAAGAAGTCATAGGCCTTGAACAAGCGACTGCTGTGATTGAAAAAAATAAACACTATTTACTGGATTTAGCTAGATCATTTTCCATCAATATGGTAAAGCGCGGTGGTGGTCCTACTCGAATTTGGACTAAAAATTTTGAATCGTATTTTACCGTTTACCTTGGCTTTAATCCTTGTGATGCTATGGGGGCTAATGCAATTAATCATGTATTAGAAGCACTTAGTGAGGAAGTAGAACAGTTAGTCAACGGCGTTGCTTTAATGCGTATCTTATCTAATTATCAACCCGAATCATTAGTAACGGCTAAAGTTAAAATTCCTATTCACTCTTTAGCTAATAACCATGCAGACAGCCAGCTATTAGCGCAAAATATAGTGGCGGCTAGTGAATATGCCCATTTAGATGTCTATCGTGCCACCACTCATAATAAAGGTATAATGAATGGGATTGATGCCGTTTTAATGGCGACCGGTAATGATTGGCGAGCTGTCAGTGCCGGCGTACATGCTTATGCGAGTCATACCGGACACTATCAATCATTAACTGATTGGAAGATTGAAGAAGATTTTCTAATGGGTAAAATTGAACTACCATTAGCGGTCGCCACAGTGGGTGGAACCTTGTCGGTACATCCACAGGCAAAACAATCATTGGCTTTGTTAGGTAATCCTGATGCACAACAGTTAAGTGAAATTATCGCTGCAGTCGGTTTAGCGCAAAATTTTGCTGCGTTAAGAGCTTTGGTTTCAGAAGGTATTCAAAAAGGTCACATGAGTTTACATGCGCGCCAGTTAGCGATTCAAGCAGGCGCTAATGAGGCAGAAGCTCCACGTTTAATTGAACTTTTAAAAAGACAAGAAAAGGCTATTAGCATTTCGGTGGCTACTGAATTACTTGCAAAAATGCGCCAAAACTGATAATTTTTTTCAAAAGATAACAAATTTTTAAAATAATATGTTAATATACTATAGTGACTTGAAGAAGTGCATCATAGATTAGGAGGATATTGTGAAAGAACTAGAGGTAGGAATTGATAAATTAGGCCTATATGTGCCTAAGTATTATATCGATATGAAAGAATTAGCAACCTATCGTGGTGTAGATCCTAATAAATGGACCATTGGAATTGGTCAAGAACAAATGGCAGTTCCAACCTTAGCTAGCGATGTCGTTGCTTTAGCTGCTAATGCAGCCAACCAAATTATTACTGATGAAGATAAAACTTTAATTGATCAGGTGATTGTCGGTACCGAATCTGGTGTAGACCATTCGAAATCAATTGCGACTTTTGTACATGGCTTATTAGAAATAAACCCTTTTGCTAAAGCGTTCGAAATTAAACAAGCATGCTATGGCGCAACTGCTGCCTTGCAATTAGCCTGCGATTATGTACGTTTAAGACCAGAAAGAAAAGTGTTAGTCATAGCGACTGATATCTCACGTTATGGATTAGATACCAGTGGTGAACCAACTCAAGGGGCAGGAGCTATCGCAATGTTAGTTAGCGCCAATCCAAAAATATTGACCATTCGTCAAGAAAGTTTCATGCATACGAATCATCAATTCGATTTCTGGCGTCCCAATGATTCTGAATATGCAATGGTTGATGGTCATTTTTCAACCAAACTATATCAAGATGAATTTGTTAAAGTATTAGAGCATGTTGAGGCGATGAATCCTTCATTATTAGACCGTATCGAAGCGATGACCTTCCATTTACCGTTTACTAAAATGGGATTAAAGGCATTAAATGCTTACGAAGAAGCCAAAGGATCACATCCTATAATAGATAAATGGCGTTCTCATTATGATGCTTCACGTGTTTTAAATAGACGAGTAGGAAACATTTATACGGGTTCGCTCTTCTTAAGTCTAATATCATTATTAGCTAAAGATGATACCTTATCAGCTGGAGAAACAATTGGCTTATTTAGTTACGGTTCAGGAGCCGTTTCTGAATTGTTAATTGGTCAGTTACAGCCCGATTATCGTCAATATGTTAACTCAGAAATGATTGAACAACATTTAGATCGACGAGATGCTTTAACTGTTGAACAATATGAAACCATCTTTTTAGAAAAGCAGTTAGTCAACGATGGCCAATCAGCACCCTTAACCGCAGATGAAGTTGGTTTTTACTTTGCAGGTATAACAGATCATAAACGTCAATATCGTTATCAAGCATAACAGGGTCTTTATTAATCTTAACAACATATTAACCGCTGAATATCTAGAGTAATAGATAAATTCGGCGGTTTTTATTGGATTGTTAGGTAAGGGGAGTGGGCAAGAAGTAGAAAATGTAATAATTTTCGCTTCGTCTGTCCACCCCCGCACAGTTGGGAGTAGACCAGAACTAGAAAACCAAATAAGTTGTGATTCGGCTTGTTTTCCAGCAGCGTTGGAGTGGGCTTCAAACAAATTTTTAAGACGCTGTTTAATACCACTCACCGCTTGGCTTTTAATGAGCGCGTAATAACTTGACTGAATTTATCAAATTTATGCCTGTCTTATTAAAGGTAACATCTATTGATGTCATTTCAGTTGATGAGAGTCTATTTTCATTGAAAATAGATGAAATTTTCATAAGATAATATTCTGTTTCAAAATAATGAAGGGTAAATGACTTTTTTTAAAATTTGGGGTATAATTTAATAGAAAAAGGAGGGGATTCTCATCGTAACCTTAAAAGATGTGGCTAAAAAAGCAAATGTATCTAAAATGACTGTATCACGAGTGATTAATCACCCTGACTTAGTAACAGACGAACTAAAGGAATTAGTTCATAATGTTATGAAAGAATTAGGGTATAAGCCTAACACAGTAGCACGCGCCTTAGCACAAAATAGAACAATGGTAGTAAAAGTCTTGATTTTAGAAGAAATGGATAGTACAGAGCCTTATTTCATGCATTTAATTAATGGTATTGCGAAAGGTTTGGACCAATATCATTATGCATTACAATTAGTAACTGAAAATACTTATGATTTAGGACGCTGTGACGGTTTTATTATTTCAGGTATGACTCGTGAAGATTACGAATGGGTAAAAGAAATCAAGGAGCCTTTGATAATTTTTGGTGAAAATGATATAAACTTACCTTTTGTCGATTCTGATAATGAACATGGCGTTGAAAATATGACCCTCTATGCATTAGAAAAGGAATATGACCATTATATATATGTAGGCATCGATGTACCGGAATTATTTGCAGCTAATCGTGAAAAAGGGTTTGAAGCAGCAATGGCTACTCGACCAGAAAAAGGTCATGAAATTTATAAAGTAAAAAATTCTTCAACAGCAGCAGAAGCAATGGTTGATGGTTTAGAATATTCTAAGAATACCTGTTTTATTTGTGCTACGGATCGCATTGCCGTCGGAGTACAACGTGCTATTTTGAAAAAAGGGAATATTCCTGAAGATTATGGTGTCACTGGTTTTGATGGTGTCTTTCTTGATCGCATTGCTTCACCGAAAATGACCACGATGAAACAAGAAGTTGAGCAAATGGGTCGAGCATGTGTGGAATTATTAATGAAGAGAATTGATGGCAAAAAGTTGAAAAAAACTGCCAATTATTTCGATGCGCATTTAGTTAAGAGAGAAACTTTACGCCCATAAGATATCGAAAGGCAGTCACTTATTATTATTTTTTTATTGCTTTAATATGCTTATGTAAGACAGATTTAGCCAGCTGATCAGCGGCTAAATTTTGTTTTTCAGGAATCCAATTGAAAAAAATTAAAGGGAAGTTTTTCTTTAAAGAGAGGATTTTGTTAAGATAGGGTTGATAACGTTCATCTTTTACATACTCTTTTTCAATGGAACTGATGACGATTTTACTATCACTATAAATTTGGCACAATTGTTCCTGTAGCTGTTGTTGTATCAGTTTTTCAAGGCATAATATCATAGCTTTAAATTCGGCTTGATGATTGTCTTCTATTTGAGGTACAAACTCACTAAATTGAAAACGTTCATTGCTTTGATGATAAAGTGTCACAATTGCCGCCATTTTTTTATTAGGATCAAAAGCCGCATCTGTATAAATTTTGACCATTATATACCAACTTTCTGAAAGGAAATCATATGTCTGATATTATCAATTTACCAAATAATCATGAAAATTTCTATCGTAAAGGTGTTCAATCTTTGGAGAAGGGCGACTTTGATAAGGGATATGACTTTTTTAAAAAATCTTTAGCTCTTTCTTTTGAGCAAGAAGTGTTTTTAGAATTAGTTCATGCTTGTCTTATTTTTAATAAACTAGAAAACTTGATGGCTGTTTGGGAACAATACTATCCACAGACAGACGATATCTTTAAAGACGAAGCCCTTGTAAAGATGTACGTGGAGTCCATGGATTTAATGATACCAGTTGATAAACGTTTATTAAAATTTACTCAGCTAAAACAACAATTGATTCACCAAAATTTTGATTTAAATCAAATCAACGAAAAAAATGAACGCTATCAAAACTTAAATCTACTTAAATTAACCGTAGAAGAATTAGTCAGTGAGGGGACTGTTGATCAGTGGTTAACCGCTACATTGGCTAAAGGGCAATATCATTTATTAACGCAGTTAAAAGAACTTTATTTATTAGATTTTTCATTAGTCCAACCTCTCTATCAAGCTATTTTAGAGCATCCAGCTGTCTTTAATTATTTAAAAGCTGATATTGTACATTATTGTATTTTTCATCAAATTGATGCTTCATTTAATTGGTATTGGTTTAGCCATTCGAAAAACGTGTCGATTAATGAATTAGTCGCTTACCATCAACAAAGCTTTTATCAAGAAGGTTTAAAACAAATAGAGCATTACTGTAATAAAGAAAATCCTCATTTAGAAGAAACCATCAAGGAACAGTTTCGTTTACAATATTTCGGATTATTTCCATTTTATGATGATTTGGCTTTAACGAGTCATCAATGGATTGATTTTTTACTCTATTCAATGGGGTTAGAAGAGTCGGCACCGAGTAACATTAATCAATTTAGTTATCAATTATTGTTACGCAACCAACAAGAAATTATGTTATTGTTTTATTTAGATTAATTAAAAAATCCATTTAGTCCCGTCAGAACCGGCGAATCATACCGGGTTGGGTACTAAATGGATTTTTTTTAAAAAACTTATTTTACCGTACTCCAAAACTGATAATAATCAACTTTCAAAGCACCATTATATAATTTTCGTTTTTTCGTTGCTTTTTCACCATAATAGGTTTCAAAGTTTTCATCGCTCGTTAAAATATATTTACTCCATGTTGGCATTTGACGGTAAATGTTTCCCATTTGACGATAAAGTTCATGAACCTTCTCTTCATCTAACAAACGGTCTCCATAAGGTGGATTTGCGATTAAAATGCCAAATTCTTTATCGGGAACGTAATCACTCAATTGCATTTGTTTAAATTGAATACTGTCCGCCACACCAGCTTCAAGTGCATTTTGTTTGGCGATTTCAATCATACGGTGGTCAATGTCAGTGCCTAATAAATCTAATTGGCGATCGTAGTCGGCTAAACTTTCTGCTTCATTGCGTACATCTTCCCATACTTCAGGATTTAATAAAGTCCATTCTTCAGCTGCAAATGAACGGTTAAAGCCTGGTGCAATATTGTGTCCCATTAACGCTGCTTCAATTAAAATCGTACCAGAACCGCAAGTAGGATCATATAAAGGACGGTCAGGATGCCAAGTAGTGAGCATGATTAGTGCAGCAGCCATATTCTCTTTTAATGGGGCGCCACCTTTATCAATTCGGTAGCCACGTTTAAATAAACTAGAGCCACTCGTATCAAGTGTTATCATCACATGATCTTTATTAATGGCTACTTCAATAGGATATTTTGCTCCCGTTTCAGCAAGGGGAGTGCGACGATGATAGTATTCCATTAAACGTTTTGCAATCGCCTTTTTAACAACACGTTGACAATTAGGAACAGAATGTAATTTTGATTTTTGTGATTTACCACTGATTGGAAATTCTGCATCTAGTGGTAAGATGTCTTCCCATGGTAAAGCATAGGTTTGATCGAAGAGTTGTTCGAATGTTGTGGCTTTAAATTCACCAAAAATAATTTTAATGCGATCAGCCGTTCTTAACCAAAGATTGGTGAAAGCAATATCGCGTGCATTGCCATCAAATCGTACGCGTCCATTTTCGGTTTGAGTCTGGTAACCATGTTTTTTTAATTCTTGATTGACCAGCGATTCGATTCCAGCAGCAGCCGTTGCTAGTAAATGGTAATTTTTCATGTGTTCTCCTTTGTTTTGTCGACAATTTACAAAAAGGGCAGGACAATGTCCCACCCTCAAATCCTATAAAGCAAATTTTTATAAGCCATGTTCTGTCACTCGATTTATCCTAGGCAGATAAATCGACGGGTAACCATCTATCTACACTTTCGTGTCTTCTTCTTCCGTTCATTTACGTATAGAAGAAGCGCCCCTACCAAAGTTTGGGTTGCTCGCTCGAGGGGTTTACCAACGTTCCACTTTCATCGTTTCCAATGAAACTCGTCACTGTGGCACTTTCAAGTATACTAACACATAGTCCGTAGACCTTAGTGCGTTTTACTGCCGTCAATTAAATTGCCTTAGCTTATGGTTTCGCTAAGCACGAACACTACACGCATCTCAGCGTGTGCGAGCATGGACTTTCCTCAACTAATTGTTAGCCGCGATTACCTAAAATTTGCTTAGTTAACTTTCTCATTTTATTTGTTTACTTGTGAATAGTCAATGGTATTATCAACATTATTTATTTTTGAGCCAAAAACATGCTTTTCTAAGTTAGAAAGACGTTTTAAAATATCAAAATTGGTCACGCCACTACCTGGTGTAGTTGGGGAAGTCTTTTTGTTTAAGGCTAATTGTTTTGTTAACTCATCAACTTTACCAATTAAACGTTCATTCTCAATTTTTAATTGAGTGACTTCTTTTTGATATGAATCATAGTCGCGGATAATACTATCTAAGTATTCGTCCACTTCAGCTGTATTATACCCTCTCATTGCACGGGTAAATTCTTTTTGTAAAATATCTTTTGCTGTTAAATTTTTTTCTGCCAAGTATATCACCTCTTAATATTCAATCCAATTTTATTATACAACATTAAGAATCATTTGAGTTAAAAATGAGAATTTTTTTAAAATTATGGCGGTAAAAAAATGCCATATAATCTATATTATGCCATTCATTGTCGAAAATATCTAGTAAAGAATAAGAAAAGTAATTAAAATAATTCTTAAAGCTAGCTTTTTATTGAATCTTGGATAG
>NZ_BCQX01000081.1 GCF_001552295.1 Globicatella sanguinis NBRC 15551
AATTTGACACTATCATTGGCACCTTTTTAAATGAAATTATTTCAAATTTATGGTATAGTTGACACACATTGAAGAATTTAGGAGGGGAAAAAATGTGGAAAGAGTTTAAAGAGTTTATTGCTAATGATAATATTTTACAATTAGCAACTGCTGTTATTATGGGTACTGCTTTTACTGCAATTATTACTAGTTTAGTTGAAGATATTTTTATGCCAATCATTGTCGCCATCACGGGTCAAGCTGACGTTTCAGGTATTGCTTTAAAAATTGGAAACACTACTTTAGGTGTTGGTAACTTTATTCAAGCTATTATTAATTTTCTTTTAATCGCAGCTTTCTTATTTATGGTTATTAAAGGTTTAGAAAAAGTTCAAAGACCTAAACCTGTTGAAGAAGGTCCGGCTGCACCAACTGAAACTGAATTATTACAAGACATTTTAACCGAATTACGTAAAAAATAACTCTATAAAAAACGTTGTGAACCATTTTCTGCTTCACAACGTTTTTTATCTTATATTCTTAAAAATTGGCGCATCGAACGACGGGCTCCAAAAATACCTAAAATGATTCCTATAATCAATATGCCGATTCCAATATATATCAATAATGGCATCGTTGGTAAAAATTGGATATTTACCATTCCAAAAATTTGTCCCGGTACGCGACGAACAGCTTCGTAAATAGCATAGAGTATACCAAAGGCAATGCCTGCGCCCAAAATACCGATAAAAGCTCCTTCGTAAGCAAAGGGTGCTCGGATAAAGCTATTTTTGGCTCCTACTAAACGCATAATCTCAATTTCTGTCTGTCTGGCAAAGATTGTAAGACGAATCGTATTACTAATTAATAATACCGCTACTACAATTAAAATAGCCGCAATCACAGCGAGAATATAACGTAAGACATCAATCTGCTTGAATAAATTATCTGCTGTTAAAGCACCGTAATTCGCTTCTGAAACATACTTTAAGTCATTAATCTGATTGGCAACTTCGCTAATGTTGTCAACATCATCTACGTCTACAACGTATACATTTAATAAAGGATTTGCATCGCCTTCATGGAGAGCAAATTCTTCCCCTACATTTTCGATTAAGGCTTCTAGCTCTTCATCTTTAGTCCGATACGTAATCGTCTTAACATGTTGTATCGCTTGAATTTCTTCTTTTAACAATTTTTCATCTTGCTCATTGGCGGCAGCATCTATCATTACGCGAATTTGAATACTGGATTCAATATCTGAAGTAATCTTTTCAATATTGGTTAAAAGTAAGACGAGCCCTCCTATCATAAACAAGGTTAAAGCCATTGTAAAAACGGAAGCGGTTGTCATCCAACCATTTCTAAATAAATTCCGGATACCATCACGAACATGACGGAAGAAATTTCTAATGATGATCATCGTATTCCCCCTTATAATCATCGCGAACCAAGTGTCCTCGGTTCAATTCTAATACACGATGACGGTAGTCATTAACGAATGTTTCGTTATGTGTTCCCATGATAACAGTGGTGCCTAAATTATTGATATCTTCCAATAATTTCAAAATTCCTAGAGCTGTCTCAGGATCTAAATTACCAGTCGGTTCATCGGCAATTAGAATAGCGGGCTTATTAACGACTGCCCTAGCAATCGCCACTCTTTGTTGCTCTCCACCAGATAATTCTTCTGGTAGCTGATTGACTTTCGTTCTTAAACCTACTTGCTCTAACACTTCATTGACTCGATGCTTAATATCTTTACTTTTCTTACCAGTGACTTCCATTGCATAAGCAACATTTTCATAAACGGTTAGTTTGGGTAATAATTTAAAATCCTGAAAAACAACTCCTACATAACGTCTTAAAAAAGGGACCTCTTTGTCCTTCATTTTAGGCATTTGATATTTACCTACTTGAACCCGTCCTTTCGTAGGAACTTCTTCGCGATAAAGTAATTTCATAAAAGTTGATTTTCCTGAACCACTTGGTCCGACTAAATAAACAAATTCACCTTGCTCAATACGTAAGGTGATATTGTCTAATGCTTTAATACCATTAGGATATTGCTTCGTTACATTCGTTAGTTCTATCATCATTTTCTCCTTTTCAGGTATTTTCTCATTTAGTTTAACATAAAAATATTATTATCTTTTGTCAAACGAGTATCAAATCATTGTCATTCTTCTCGATGATCTTGAATACGCCATTTTAAATAGGCATCAATAAACTCATTTAAATCGCCATCCATTACTGCTTGAGCATTACCCGTCTCATAATTGGTACGGTGGTCCTTTACCATTGAATAAGGGTGAAAAACATACGATCTAATTTGTGAACCCCAAGCAATTTTACTTTGTTCTCCTTTTAATTCCGCAATTTCTTGGGCCTTTTTTTCTTCCTCCAATTGATAGAGTTTTGCTTTTAATAATTTCATTGCCAAATCACGGTTTTGAAATTGTGAGCGTTGAGATTGACTTTGTGTTACAATGCCAGTTGGAATATGCGTGATTCGGATTGCCGAACTGGTTTTATTAATGTGTTGACCTCCAGCTCCCGATGCTCGATAAGTATCAATCCGTAAATCATCTTGATTGATTTCTAATTCAATCGTATCATCAATCATCGGTGTGACTTCAACTGAACAAAACGAGGTGTGTCGACGACTGTTCGAATCAAATGGCGAAATCCTTACTAAACGATGGACACCTTTTTCTGATTTCAAATATCCATAAGCATTATGCCCTTCAATTTCCAGAGTCACACTTTTAATACCGGCCTCTTCACCATCTTGATAGTCTACCATACTCACATTAAAACCATTTTGGTCTGCCCAACGTTGGTACATTCTTAATAACATACTACCCCAATCTTGTGATTCGGTCCCACCAGCACCGGGATGAATCTCTAAAATAGCATTAGAGGCATCATGTGGTTCTGATAATAATAATTTCAATTGATAATTCGTTAAACTTTTTTTCAACTGACCTACTTGTTCAATTGCTTCTTCCATTAAATCATGATCATCAGATTCTTCAAATAGTTCGACTGCCATTAAAATCTCTTCAAACTGTCCTTCTAATCCTTTAAAAGTTTGATAAGTAGATTTTGCTTCATTCAATAAATTAATAGTCTTTTGAGCTTGTTCATTATCATCCCAAAAATGGGCATCCGTCATTTGATGCTCATAATCTGCAATATCGGCTTCTAATGCATCAAAGTCAAAGAGACCCCCTAAAACTATTTATCTGTTTTTCGGCTTCTGTCATAAACTGTTTAATCTCATATAATTCCATCGGTAATTAATATTCCTTTCTTTAGAAAAAGAGAGTGGACTAGAAGTTGAAAATCTGTGATTTTCGCTTCTACAGCCCACCCCTCACAGTTGACTCGTTTTTAAAACCCGTCCAACCGAACTTTGTTTTAAGTCAGTCAACCACTGCACTTTTAGATTGTTAAGAAGGTCGTGAAAAGCATAATCTTAATATGCTCCACCTGTCTTCACATAATAATATTATTTAATCGCATCTTTTGGTGCTGAACTAGGCGCTGGACGAGCTGCAGGATTATTCACTTGCTCACGTTCCACATTTTGTCTAATTTGAGCCTTCATAACAAAACGCGTGATATCCGCTTCAATTGCAGCGATCATCTCTTGGAATCGTTCATAACCTTCAGTTTGATATTCCGTTAATGGGTTTGTTTGTGCATAAGCACGTAATCCGACACCTTGTCTTAAATGATCCATCATATCAATATGATCTGTCCATTTCGCATCTACCACTTTAAGGGTAATTACTTTTTCAAACTCATTGACCTGTTCTGGTGTTGCAAGGGTTTGAATCTTTTCATCATACGCTTTAGATGCTTTATCGTATAAATAATCAACCAATTGTTTTGGTGATTTACCTTGTAAGTCAGCTAATGAAATTTTGTCTGGATGGAATAATGAATTGTGGGAAAATTCTAATAAGCCTTCTAAATTCCATGTTTTCTTTTCACCTTCAGTAGCATAATCTACTTGGGCTTGAATCGTACGTTTAATCATTGCTTTAATATAAGGAGTTAAGCTACCTTCTTCTTGAATAACTTGTAAACGTTGACCATAAATAACTTCACGTTGTTCACGCATGACTTCATCATATTCTAGAACGTTTTTACGGGTATCATAGTTATTACCTTCAACACGTTTTTGAGCTGATTCAACTTGACGTGATAACATCTTACTTTGAATTGCTACATCCTCATCTTCATCTTCAGTCATATTTAATTTTTGCCAAACAGCTTGGACACGATCTGAACCAAAGCGACGCATTAAATCATCTTCTAAAGATAAATAAAATTGAGAAGCACCTGGATCTCCTTGACGACCCGCACGTCCACGTAATTGATTATCAATACGACGTGATTCATGGCGTTCTGTTCCGATTACACATAAACCGCCTATTTCTTTTACACCACTACCTAATTTAATGTCAGTACCACGACCAGCCATGTTCGTTGCAATCGTAACAGCACCACGTTGCCCTGCTTGCATCACGATTTCCGCTTCTTTAAAGTGGTTTTTAGCGTTCAACACTTCGTGTGGTATGCCTTCTTGTGTTAGTAAACGCGATAAGTATTCACTGGTTTCCACCGCAACTGTCCCCACCAAAATCGGTTGCCCTTTTTCATGGCGTTCCTTGATGTCTTTAACGACTGCACGGAATTTGGTTTTTAAGTTTGGATATAATAAATCGGCTGCATCATCACGAATAACTGGACGGTTGGTCGGTATTGAAACAACATTCATATTATATATCTCGCGGAACTCTTCTTCTTCTGTTTTAGCAGTCCCGGTCATTCCGGATAATTTTTCATACATACGGAAATAATTTTGGAAAGTAATGGTCGCCATTGTTTTGGATTCATTTTCAATTTCGACGCCTTCTTTTGCTTCAATCGCTTGATGTAAGCCATCAGAATAACGTCGTCCTTCCATAATACGTCCTGTAAATGGATCGACGATTTTTACTTTACCTTCATCAACTACATAATCAATATCATGAATCATGATGTAATTGGCACGTAACGCCTGATCAATATGGTGAACTAGAGCCGTATTATTAACATCATAAAGATTTGGTAAACGGAAGACACGTTCCGCTTTATCAACCCCGGTATCGGTTAAGGCAATCGTTTTAGAAGTTAAATCAATAGTATAATCTTCTTCTTCTTTTAATCCTTTTGCAAAATAATCAGCACGTGAATAAAGAGCCGTTGAACGACCTGCTTGGCCTGAAATAATTAGAGGTGTACGAGCCTCATCAATTAAAATAGAGTCTACCTCATCCACTACCGCAAAATGTAAAGGACGTTGAACCATTTGATGCTTATAAACAACCATGTTGTCACGTAAATAGTCAAAGCCTAATTCATTATTAGTCGAATAAGTCACATCACAATTGTAAGCCGCACGTTTTTCCGCCGCTGACATACTGTTCAAGTTTAAACCAACTGTTAGGCCTAGGAAACGGAAGACTTCACCCATCTCCTTTGAGTCACGTGTGGCTAAATAATCGTTAACCGTTACAACGTGAACCCCTTTTCCAGTTAAAGCATTTAAATAAACAGGCATTGTTTCGGTTAATGTTTTACCTTCACCGGTTTTCATTTCGGCAATATCACCATTATGGATAACAAGCCCACCTTGAATTTGTACTTTATAAGGGAATAACCCTAAAACACGTCTTGCTGCTTCACGGGTCACCGCAAATGCTTCAACGGTAATATCATCAAGGGTCTCACCTTTAGATAAACGTTCTTTAAAGATATTAGTTTGACCACGTAACTCTTCATCGGTCATATCCTTGTAACGTTGTTCTAATTCCATTACTTTATCAGCAATTTTTGCTGTTCTTTTCAATTCTGCTTTGTCATTTTCAAACATATTTTTCAGAATATTCGCCATTAATTCATAGCTCCTTTGTCAATCAATCTTTATCTTTTATAATCTCAATTAAAATTATACATTCACTCTCTCATTATATCATTAAAGCTATCTAAATAGAAACATTTTTTCTATTTTAAACATATCTTAGCACATCATTTAGCTTTTCACATTATTTTGCTTTGAATTAGATTAAACAAAGAAACTAATGATGCCGGCAATCAAATAACCGACTAAAATAATAGGGAAAAAATCTACTGGTTTTCCCATAGAATGGGTTTTACCTATATTCATCACATCATGATGATTTTGACCAAATAAAATAATAAATGATAAAATGAGACCAATAAAATAAGCCATTGGTACGTTAAGAACCAGAATTAGCCCTATTACCATAGCGAAGATAAATGTCACAATTTTCTTTTGACTTTGATTCATAAAATCCTCCTAATCTTCATTTTCATTTTAGATTATAACATAAGAAAAGGATGGTAAACGAATGAACTCCTATGAATTCTTTCGTTTTCCCATCCTTAATTAGTTAATTTACTTACATTGACGCTGTTTCAATTAAACCATAACGTCCATCTTTACGACGGTACACAATGTTAATTTCATCTGTTTCAGCATCAGTGAAGATAAAAAAGTCATGTCCAAGCATATTCATTTGTAATACTGCTTCTTCACTGTCCATTGGTTTTAAATTCACACGTTTTGAACGTACAATCTCTAATTCAGTTTCTGATTCAGGTTTTACATCTTCTGCAACAAATTGTGTTGCCAATCCATCAAATCCACGTTCTCTAGATTTGCGATGAATTTTTGTTTTATATTTGCGTACTTGTCTTTCTAATTTATCCACAACTAAATCAATACTTGCATATAAATCTGGAGTGGTTTCTTCTGCACGCAATACTAAAAATGATAGTGGAATCGTTACTTCAGCTTTTGCAGTTTTATCAGGATAAACTTTTAAATTAACATACGCTGTTGCTTCAGGTACATCATCAAAGAAACGTTCTAATTTTGAAACTTTCTTTTCTGCATAATCTCGTATTGCTTTAGTAACCTCAATATTTTCTCCACGAACATTATACGTAAACATACAAATCCCTCATTTCATATAAAGTTACAATGAGTAAATTCATCATTTTGATTCCGCTAAAAATAGGAGCTTTCTTCTCAATGACTTCTTTTACTATTGTTAAAAAGCATTGGCTAGCTTTTAACATATTATACCACATTTTTAATTTTTTGGAAACGTAATCAAATATTTTATCGCATAGTTTTCAAATATTTTCATAATATTATTGTTTATATTAAACTATCACGTGCCAGAGTAAGACTTAAACATCGTTCAATTGAATGTTGAAATAACAGTTCTTTCGCTCTAATTAGGGTGGTTCCCGTTGTATAGACATCATCCACGATTAAAATATTTTTTGTCTCTATCTTTTCATTGTTGATTATAAAGGGTTGCACTAAATTCAATCGTTCTTTTTTATTTTTCTTAGCCTGACTCTGTCCTGGCTGATGAATATTATAATCGAATAATTCTTGATAAGGAATATGGGCTAATTCAAACAAAACCTGTATTTGATTAAACCCTCTTTTTTTATAATTTTGCGGTGAACTGGGTAAATAAGTCCATGTATAATTTGAATATTGATAATAGTATTCTTTCAAAATTGGTAGCATGATTTGTGCTTGTCTGATATCCCCTAAATATTTATAATCACGAATCCAATCTTTAAAAAAATCATTATATTCAAAAATAGAACGATGATTTAAATAGTTTTCATCATATAACTTTAACCATTGTTGGCAATCGAAACAAATTGTTTCATCAACTTTTATTAGTGGATGTTGACAGTAGCAACAGACTCCTTTAGTAGCACATTTTTTAAATTTTGACTGACAGCTTTCACAACATGATGGCCACTCAATGGTAGTAAAACTCCAAATTTGTTGCCAACTTAATTGTTGACGTAACGGCTCTTGACATCTTAAACAATGGGTTATTTCATCAATCATTAAGTAGTCCCATCTTTCTAGCAAGACGATTCATTTTCCTAATATTATGACGAGCTTTAATCATTGATACACTAATACCATAATGCGCATACCATAGTTCTCCTGTAGGATAATTCGGTTTGCGCCCAACACGACCACTCATTTGAATAATCGCCGAACTACTATAAGCTCGATCCTCACTACCAATAATCATGACCTGACAATTTGTAAAAGTCACACCTCTTTCTAAGATTGTGGTACTGATTAAAGTAGATAATTCTCCTTGTCGTAACTGATGTACTTTTTCTTTGCGCAAATAATCTTTCGCATGAACAACAGCCATTTTGTTAGCAAGTGCTTCTGCTTGTAGCCATTCATATAAAGCTTCAGCTAAAAGAATATCAGGCATAAATATCAATTTTACACCTTTTAATAATAAAAATTGTTTTATTTTAACCATTAAGGATCCTGAAGACTGTTTTAGCATTATTTGTTGACGCCAATCGCCAATCCAAATAAATTGTGGTTCTGGAAGTGGATAACGATGATATCGTGCAGGTAAAATCGTTCTTTCAGCCTTTTTTTGCCTTATTAACTTCTCAATATAACTATCTGGTGTTGCTGTTAGATAAATTAATTTTCCTTCCTTTTTCACCGCATTTTTGACCGCAAAATGTAAGCTATCATCTCCCGCTAAGGGAAAGGCATCCACTTCATCGACAATAATTAAGTCAAAAGCATGATAAAATTTCCATAATTGATGGGTGGTCGCGATGACAATCCGGGTATAATGATAGGCTTCTGTCATGGTCCCATGAAGCGTGATGACTTTCACGGTCTTGAAAGCTTCTTGTAGACGTGGTGCTAATTCTAAACAAACATCAATTCTAGGCGAAGCCATCGCTACTCTGCCTCCTTGCTGTAATACTTTCTCAATAACTTTAAAAATCATTTCTGTTTTACCCGCACCTGTTACTGCTTGAATAATGTGGATTTTTTGATACTGATGAAGCTTGTTACACATAGCTGTTGATGCTCGATGTTGTTCATCAGAAAGTTGTCCGCGCCAAGTAAGGAGTGGACTATCGTCAACTTGATGTTGATAGGCTGGAATGCGATACAAAAATTCTGCTGAACTTATTCTTCCTAATTGTAAACAATTTATACAATAAACCCTCTCTTTATTAAGTTGTTTAAACTTGGTCTGATTCCCACAGCGTTGGCATTGCCAATGATTGTTCTTTAATTTTATGATGGCTGGAATTTTTTCGAAAAGAGTCACTTGGTGTTCCAACTCTGATACTAATACTTGAAATTTTTCTAAATCAGACACACTTAATTGTCTGCCGGCTAATGCTACTTCCATTTCTTCACCTTCTTTATAAGTAAATACGTGAAAAAAATAAAAACTCTTGAATCAATGAATGATTTTTTTCATTTCATCGAGACAAGAGTTCTATCTTATTTAGTTGTATATTTTTTTACTTCAGGAATTACTTTTTCGCCCAATAAGGTAATCGTCCGTTTAACTTCTTCAAATGGCATGCCACCAAAATCGATTTGTCCAATATAGCGAGTCATTCCCAATTCTTCATACTGTTTAATTAATTTTTCTACTACCAATTCTGGGCTTCCGACATTAATGACTGAATCAAGATTTTTAGCTTTTTCAAATTGTTTTCTCTCAATTCCTTGTTCATTCACCGTAATGGAACCCTCATTGATAAATGGATAGTAATCATCAATTGCTTGTGATGTGTCAGGTCGCACAAATAAATAGCTTGCAACAGCTAATGGGAACTGGCTTGGTTCAAAGCCTTCATGGTTTAACGACTGACGATATTGATCAATTAATAATTGATAATGTTTTAAATCCCCACTAAAGTGCGATACATAAATTGGATCCCCTGCCTGACCAGCCTGTTTTACTGACTCTAAACTTCCGCCAACAGCTCGCCAAATTGGTAATCCTTGTTCCTGAAGAGCACGGGGTAATACAGGAACATTATTTAAAGGAGCACGATGTTCACCGGTCCAGTTAACAACTTCCCGTTGATTGATTAATTTTAAAAGTTCAAATTTTTCATTAAATAAGGCTTCGTAATCAGCTAATTCAAATCCTAATGTCTCATAGAGACCCGTCCGAGCAGACCTTCCACATACCAATTCCATTCGACCATCTGATAGTAAATCAATTGTTGATGCGGCTTCGTATACCCTTACTGGATCAGCTACGCCTATAATGGTAGCACCTGAAGCTAAGCGAATCGTTTTAGTACTTTGAGCAATCGCGCTTAAAATAATTAAATGGGCTTGACTAATAAAATTGCGTTGATGTGATTCTCCTACTTGAAAAATGTCAAAACCAGCTTGTTCGGCTAATTGTGCCATTTCAATAATATTTTTAATCCGTTCTTGTGGCGTAATCAATTGTTTGGTATGAGGGTTTACAACATGTTCTCCTAAAGTATATAAACCTATTTCTAATCCTGTGGACACATAATCCCTCCTAAATATCTAATCCATTTAAAATTATGCTTTTATTTACCTTTTCATCATACCTTAAAGCGTTAAAAAATTCTACCGCTATCTAAAATATAAAGATAAAAAATAAAAAAGGAATGAGAGTGAAGTAAAAAAATAACTTACCTTCAACTAACCCACTCCCGAACTAAACAGCTCTATGCAATTCCTATAAGTACAAC
>NZ_BCQX01000082.1 GCF_001552295.1 Globicatella sanguinis NBRC 15551
ACTGCGCTTTGAATTAAATAGATATGGCTGAACAGAATTTAAAAAGTTTTTGCTCAGCCTCTTGATTTTGTGTCCGACAACGAAATGCAGGCAGTTGGCGGATAAATGGATATTTATTATAAATCTCTTAATTTTGTGCCAAATAACAATACGCAGCCTATTACCGGACAAATGGATGTTTATAATAAACTTTCAAATTCAGCTTGTTGACTCGTAATATATTGCGCATCAATCACTTCAATTTCTATGTTTTGCACGGCATCTTGAACTAAAGCTTCAATGTCTAAGGATTCTTCTAAAAACTCAATTTTACCTTGACGTGGCTTTGTCTTTGGCGAAGATGGTGCAAAAACCGTACAACAGTCCTCATAAGGTTCATTACTAATATCATAAGTGCCTACTTTTTCAGCTAACTCAATGATTTCATTTTTATCAACTGCAATTAACGGTCTTAAGATCGGAGAGTGTGTCACCGAATTAATGACATTCATACTCGTCAATGTTTGACTCGCTACTTGCCCTAAAGATTCGCCTGTTACAATGGCTTCTGCCTGACGTTCAATTAACAATTGATCCATAATACGAATCATCATCCGACGCATGACGGTCATTGAATATTCATCGGGAACAGTTTCTTTAATTGCTTCTTGGATTTTAGTAAAAGGAACATTAATAAAATGAATGGGTTTGGCATGCTTCGCTAAAACTGACGTTAGACGTTTAGTCTTATCTAGTGCTTGGGGACTTGTATAAGGCGGACTACTAAAATGAACAGCTTCAATTTCCAATCCACGTTTAATCATTTGATAACCCGCAATTGGTGAGTCAAAACCACCTGACAACATCAATAACCCTTTACCACTGGTTCCATATGGTAAACCACCCAAGCCTTGATATGAGACTAAACTCAAGTTAGCGCCGGTATTTTGATGGATACTAATCGATAATGTATGGGTCGGGCGACGAAGATCAACGCCCATTTCTGGGTAACGTTCCCCAATCACATACCCTACTTCACGTTGTAAACTCATTGTGTCATACTGGAATGATTTGTCAGAACGTTTCGCTACTACACGGAATGTGTCTCCTTCATTAATCGTTAATTCTTCGAATAATTCCAGTGCTTTGTTCTTAATTTGTTCGAGGTCTTTATCAACTCGATGAACCGGCTCAAATCTAGAAATCCCCGGTATTGTCTTTAATATTTCAACAATTTCTGCAATGGGAGTGTGTTCCCATAATAAATGCATGAAATCATGATTGACAGTAATTTTAATATTTTCTAAATGTTTGGTTTGAAGACGAATATGTTCGGCTAATCGTTGTTGAAAAGACTTACGATTACGACCTTTAGTGGATAATTCGCCATAATGAATAACTAATTGATGCATACTAACTCCTTATTGATAATTTTTTACTATTTGAAGCGACTAAGCTATATATTTTCGAGTTGAATCGACCATACTGAGATTGTTTTACTTTTTTATGGTCTAAGCTGATATTCTTTTAGCAATGAACCGCCTATACTGATATTTTTTACTATTTGAAGCGACTCATTTGATCTTTTTTAAGCAAATTTAGCAGTGACTTTTTCAATAATTTTAATGAGTTCATTTACTTGCGTGCTAGTAGTCAAACTCGACATACTCAGGCGTACTGCCGATTCTGAAATGTTATCAGGAACCCCCATTGCTTTTAGTGTCGAATGCACTTGATGTTTGCGGCTTGAACAGGCACTCGTAGTCGAAATCATAACGCCTTCCGTTTCAAATGCATGCACTAACACCTCGCCAGGAATCGACGGATAGGCCACACATAAAATATGTTCACTAGCCGATGCTTCGGCAAATATTTGCCAATTTTGTGCTTTAAATGCTTCGATTAAAGATTGACGATATTTAGCCAGGTTTTGCTTCACTGCTTCTTGTTTTGTACTTGCGAGACGTAATGCCTTTGCGGTCGCTACAATACTAGCTAAATTTTCAGTACTACTGCGTAATCCTTTTTCTTGACCGCCGCCATAAATAAAGGGCTGTGTGTTAACTTTCTGTTTTAAGGTTAAAATCCCAGTCCCTCGTCCCGCATGAAATTTATGTCCCGATAAAGTCATGGCATCGATGCGCGAATGATGTAACAGAGATAATTGGGTAGTAACAGCTTGCACAGCATCAACATGCCAAATGATTTGCGGGTATTCTGCCAATAATTCAGCAATTTGCTTCAAGGGTTGAACTGCGCCTACTTCATTATTTACTGCCATCGTTGATATTAATAGGACATCTGAATCCAACTGCTCTTTTAATGATTCAAGATCAATTTCCCCTTGTGGGTTAACATTGATTCGTTCAACCGTATAATTTTCAGACAAAAGTAAATTGATTTGCTCATATACCGAGGGATGTTCAATGGCTGAAATCAAAATCCGTTTTGCGTTTGGCCGATGCTTACTCAATTCTCGTACTACCGCTTGTAATACCCAGTTGTTGGCTTCAGTCCCACTAGAAGTAAAATAGACTTCGTTCGTTTTGACTTCTATGATTTCAGCTACTTGTGCGCGTGCTTGTTCTAATAATTTTTTTGATTTAACGCCTAATTCATGTAAACTTGATGGATTTGCAAAATATTCCTTTGATACTTGTAAATAGGTGTCTAATACCGATTGATCAGGCATTGTGGTAGCACTATTATCAAAATATAACATTCATAACCTTCCTTCATGTGATGTCTGTGCGATTTAAAAACGATTAGACGGTACTTGATCAGTACTTATCTAATCGTTTCAAATCATTAATAAATCCGACTTTGTTTTTCTTTATGATACATACGACGAACTTGCGTTGGTGCATCTTGATCTACTCGGCGTAAAGCTTTTTCAATCACTGCTAAACTATCACCATAACGGAAATCTTGGTGGAATAAATATTGTGCTTCTCTAATGGCATCATCCACTTCAGGATAATCGTATCGGAATCGATTACTATGTTGAATCATGTATTCCGTTAACATGGCATTATCAATCGTTTGTTCCGTTAACTCTTCTAATTTATTTAAGTTTTCGACTAATCTTGATTCTAATGTTTCAATTTCAAACATGTCGATTCGTACTTTATTAAGTAGTTTCGCTAACTCTTCAATTTGATCAGTTACTTTAAAGAATAAGGTATAGTAATTATCATTTAATCCAGGTAAGTGATGCTTTTCAATTCTACGTTTATAATTACGTAAATCCATTTCATAAAGATCTAAGTTTTGTTTCGTTTCTTTTTCTTTATGATTCATATCCGATAAACCTTGGACTAACTTATTTTGTTTTTCATCAATTTCTTCAACGCGTTTCTTGATTTTCTTAATGTCAGATTCAACCTTAGTATAAATCACTGTATGATCATTAATTTGTCCAACAATATCATTGAATCGTTGATACTCATTGCGAATTTGTTCCGTTAATTCTGATACTTGATCTAATTCATTATTATGTAAAATATAACTTTGAGAAATGCGATCAACTTCAATGCCGGCATAACGGTTATTTTCAGAAACTTGGTCTAATTGCGTGCCTAATTGGTTAATATTCTTATTAACATATTCTTTTGAAGCAATTTCACTTTCCATCAATTCATATAACGAGTTAATTTCACGTTCAGATTTATCCATTTGCGTTCTTGCTTCAACTAAGTCTGCATTTTTAATTTTAATTTTAGCTTCATCAAGTAATTCTTGAACAGCATCAATTTCTTCAGGAATATTAATATCACCAAATTTAAAGTGACTTTCAACCATCTTTTGATAACCATCACGTAAATCTTCAATGGAATCTTCATATTTATTCTTAATTTGGTTATACATCGCTGGAATTTTTTCTAAAATTTCTTCTAAACTTGATAAATCCGATTCAATGACAGCGAGCATTTCTTTCGCTTCTAAATGGTCACCCGAAGCGGTTAATTCATTGTATTTAGTGAAATTTAATTCTAAATACTGTAAATTTTTCTCTAAAGTTTCAATGGCAGGACCATAATCAAAACTATGATTCATCACACTTTTACGTGCTGTATTGTAGCGTTCTAATAACGCTTCAATTTCTTCGCGGTTTTGTTCATCAACGCTTAATAGTTCTTTTAACGCTTCGCTCAAATCGTCCACTTGCGCTTCGGTTTCGTCTAACATTTCGCGAGCATCTTCTAAAACCTTTTTAGATTTTACAATGTTCATTTGATCGGCAAATTGTTCAGCCCCAACTAGTGCAGCCTCAATTTCAGTAAATTGGTAATTGGTAATAGTTTGCCAATTTGCGACTAAATTTTCGTATTGGCGTTTTGTTTGACCCGATAATTCCATATTTTTTAACGTAAATAATTGGTCAGGTATTGAAACTTCCATTACGCGATCTTTTCTTTTTTCTAATTCATTAATATCCTTTGCTAGTTGGCTCTTCATATAAAAGAAAACCCCATACCCAACTAACACCAGAATGACGATTATAAATAATATATCCGTAAATCTCAATGTCGTTCGCTCCTCTAATCCTTCAAAAATACATTTCTATCATTACTTTTCTACAAATGTACAGTCTATCTATTAGATTATATCATTTAAGCCATTGAATTAAAAGCATTCATTTCCATAATTTTACTAGTTTATTAACAGTAAATGATACAGTCTTAGTAAAACGCATTCAAAATATCGCCATTCCAGTATTACCTTTAATGACTAGGGAGCATCTCTGACTAGCATTAATTAACATAAAGTTCAATATCTTCCCTACCATTCATTCAATTCTCGTAAAAAAGTTAGACATTCCTTCACTTCAATTGTTCTATTAAAATTCTTGTTTACGCGATTTTTCACCGTAAACATTGTAAGTTTATCGGGCTTTTAATTACCTCGCTTGCATAATTCATAACAATGCGTATATTCGTTACTTTTTTATTAATGCAACTAATCACCGAACAACCATGATTTTAGATTGACCTTATGGGGATAATGCATGTCGAATGTTAATGCCTTTAAAGGGAATAACCATTATTTCAATGGCTCCATTGTCTGCAGTCGTTAGATAAGGGATTTTTTCTTGTTGTAAAAACACCGTGACTTCTTGATGAGGATGTCCATAACGATTGTTTTTCCCCACAGAAATAAGCGCCATTTCTGGTGCTGTTTGTTCAATTAATTGTTTACTCGTACTGGTATTGCTGCCGTGATGACCAACTTTTAACAGATTGATATCCAAATTAGGTGTGGTCATTAATAATTTCTGCTCCCCATTTTTTCCTAAATCTCCCATATTCAAGAACGAATGATTTGATAATTTTAACAAGGTGACAATTGAACTTTCGTTTAAATCTTCTCTTGGCGCATTGGTGTCAAACCATCCCCATAAAGTATGTGGGATAATCGTCTGCCAACCGGGCGCATCTAACATAGTTAATGGCAGCTGATTCTGATAAGGTGCCATCACTTGTTGCCAGTTTTGATGATGGAATCCTATATTGGAAATGACAATTTCTTTCACAGGGATGGTTTTGATAATTGCCGGTAAATTAGCAAAGTGGTCAGCATCAGGATGGGTAATGACAATCCCTTCTAATTGCCGAACGCCTAAAGCAGCTAAAGCAGGCAAAATGGTTTTCTTGGCATAATTTTCTTCTAGTTGATTTTCGGGATCATTTGCATCACGATTCCAGGAAACTTTACCCCCGACATCTATCAACCAGCCACGATTAGAAAAGGCAGCTTGGTATAATACAGCATCGCCTTGTCCAACATCTAATACTATTATCCGTTCAAAATGACATCTACCACTTATTAAGATTAATCCTATATAGCTGATAATGGTGAATTTCCACGCTTGTTGCCAATCCACCAACCATCTACCTGCAACTGCCATCAATACGATGACTAAAATCCAAGAATAATGACCGACTAATATTTTCGGTTGGAATAATTCAATCGGTTCAAGTAGAAAATCAAAATGCTGAACGAGTAGCTGTCCTTTTGGCGAAAAAGATAGGAGCGTTAATAATACAGCTAATGGAAAAATGCTCCAATCAAACACTTTGCCAATAATCAGACCCCAAATTAATTGGAGAGGATACCAATAATAATTATGTCGCATCGTAATGGGCCAAGTAAACAGCGTACAGATGATGGCTAATTGGATGGAGTGCGAAAAAGGTAAAGGTTTCGGAATTTTTTCAATAAAAATCAAACTATACGAGATTAAGAAACTTAATTGAAAGCCTGTGGATAACACAATTCTAGGATTGAACCAGAGAAAAGCTAAAACCAACAAACTTAAATTATCCATTCGAGAGAGTGACCCATATTTTTTCAGAAAGTGACTGCCAACACTTCTTACTACCCCAACTGGAAAACAGGTTAAAAAGGTATAGCCAATTAACAATCCATCTATTATCAGACTCCCTACCTCATTAATGATCCCCAAACGTCGTAATAAATAATCGATATTGTTTTTTATTAAAGTGACATGAAAACCTGAAATAGCAAAAAAATGAATGATGCCAAATTCTATTAAGCGTTCACGGTGCGTCTTATATTGAGTGGATGATAAATTCCAAATTAAGCGATTATAAAGACTGAACAAACGAATATGATCTAATTTTTGAAAATAATTTAACAATCGCCAACGCCAATTTAGAAAATAACTACATAAATTTTTAACCGCTTGGGCTCTTTCAATTGTTTTAATTTCAATTTGATAATCAATGTTTTGTGATTGTAAATATTTTTGATAATTGAAGCCACCAAAATTTCTAGCACCTTCTGGTATCGTCACACGCCCTTTTACTTCCAATAAGGTTAATTGATCCAATTGATGAAGTGCTGATAATTGACTCCCTTTAACATTGACAGTCAACCATTCTCCTTGTGACCATAGTTTGGCTCGTCCCGTTATATATTCTTCATCGCCATCTAAGTATATCGGATCTATTTGCAATAAATAAGTATTTTCCTCTTGCAATACTAGAGGTTGCGTGCGGGATCTAAAGGTGACTACACTACTGATGACAATGACGATGAAAACAAATTGTTTCACTATTTTAGTTAAAAACAGACAGCGGATAAAAAAGGCAACCCATAATAATCCCCATCCCCAATGATGCGTTAACCAAAAATTCTGAACAATAAATGCCATAATAGCCAGGAAAATCCATTGATTGTTTAAATATTTCATCTTAATTAACCTTTGTATCATTATCGTACCGAAATCATACTTGATAACTTATCAAAGGTCTTTTGACCAATGCCACTCACATTCATTAAGTCTTCAATTGTTTGATAAGAACCATTTTCCTCACGATAGTCGATAATTGCCTGCGCCTTTTTTTCACCAATACCAGGCAGTAAAG
Organism: Globicatella sanguinis NBRC 15551; assembly: GCF_001552295.1. Lineage (GTDB taxonomy): Bacteria > Bacillota > Bacilli > Lactobacillales > Aerococcaceae > Globicatella > Globicatella sanguinis. Next base: position 7,371 of record NZ_BCQX01000082.1, read on the forward strand.
TCAATTCGGCTACATCCGCAACATTAATATTAATTTTTAATTCATTATAAGGATCTTCATCTATTTCATTAGCAAAATGATTGACCATCGAATACTCTTCTTCCAAGGTTTGATTGATGTTTGGCACCACTATCACCATTTGATCACTGAGTAATAAAGCTAAATTCAATTGGTCTTCATCGGCTTCATTGGTTAACCCTCCGGCAGACTCAATCGCATCCATGACCCTCGCACCATTCGATAATTGGTAAACCCCTGGATCTCTAACCTCACCTTTAACATCTACATAAATTATCATTTCTTGGGTTGTTATTTCCGTTGTTTCAGTAGTCGACATGGTTAAGAGGGCCTCATCCATTCTCGTCTCTCCGCTTTCTGATAAAAATGATACAGTTTCTGGTTGATTTTGAAACAGAAAATAAACAATACCTAAAATAAAAATCACAAGTACCACTTTGTTTTCTTTGAAAATATCGCTAATTTTATTCACAATCTCTCCCCCTTAGCTAATAGATTATTTCTTAACATGATCTTTCACGGCAAGTTATGATTAACTTATTATTATCTATAAATACGTAATCTATTGCGAATATACTATTTATTAAATTTTGTGAAATATTTTTCATTTTATTATAAAAATTATCTATGAAAGGCTTCACAACAAATTAATCCTATGCTATAATCTAGCTATCAAGTTTAGGAGGAATTTCACATGAAATTGTCAAAAATCGTTTTATCTAGTTTATTAGTGTTATCAGCTGCTACTGTAGCTGTTCCAGTAGCGACACAATTTACTGGTGATATTGCTATTGTTCAAGCTCAAGAAGAAGCTGTCACAATGCGTCGTTACTATACAGCCGCTCACGGAGACAAAGCTTTCACTGCTGTAACTGTTTTATTACAAGGTGACAAATTAGTCGATGCTGTAATCGATGAATTCCAATTCGTAGCTAAAGATGGTGGCTTTACAGCTGTTCCAAACTCCGATGCAGATTTTGGTGCTGGCTATGCTGAAGGACAAGTATTAGTAGGTAAATTAGACAACGATGAAGGTTATTCTAAATTAATGGCTGAAAAAGCAGGATCTACTGTCACAATCGGCGAAAACTTTAAAGCGATTATTGAAGCTACTAAAGGAAAAACTGCTGATGAAATCTTAGCTTTAGTAGAAGAAGTTGATGGATTAGGTGAGGATGGGAATGTATCTGATGTTGTTTCTGGAGCTACTTTAGCTGATACATCAGGCTACTTAAAAGCAATTGCTGAAGCAATAACTGAAGGTTATGAATTTGCAGGGGTTGAAGCTAATGCTGATAATTTAGTATTAAAACAAGAAATTGCGGCGCCTCACGGCACTAAATCATTTGCTTTAGTAAGTGCTGCAGTAGATGGCGATAAAGTAGTTGCTTCTGCTATTGACGAATTCCAAATCGTTGAAGCGGGTGGCGACTTTACAGGTGTACCAAACTCAGATGCTGAATTTGGAAAAGGAATTGCGGAAGGTTCAGTCTTAATTTCTAAGATTGCTAACAATGAAGGCTATTCAAAATTAATGGCTGAAAAAGCTGGTTCTACTGTCAGCTATTTAGATAACTTAAACGCGGTCGCAGCTTATGCTAATGGTAAAACAATCGAAGAATTAAAAGCTGGCATTGATGAAGTTGCAGCTTTAGGTGAAGATGGAAATGTAGCTGATGTTGTTTCAGGTGCTACATTAGCTGATACTGCTAACTACTTACAAGCCATTGTAGAAGTTGCTGAAAAATAATGGATTAATCAAATAATCTTTGCTAGGAGATAAGAGTGTGACTAAGATATCGTAATGAAATAATTTTCACTGCGTTCACCTACTCTTAATCAAACAGCATCATTGAGTGATAAAATTCGGTACTTAACCGGAAATTATCACTCAATTTTTTATGCTTCATATAGGACGCATCTCATAGATTGAATAACTTTCAACGACTACTGCACACGAAAAAACGACCACTGCACACGAAAAAAAGAGAGTGGGCGAACAGTAGAGAATCGATTCATTTTCTACTGCTTACCTACTCCCTATTCTCATAACATCCAAAAGATAATTAATAGGTCACCATTTATTCTACTTGTGTATCCATTACTAAGACCACAACCAAGCGAACATAGGCGGTATCGTCGACTCTAAAATCCGTTGGCGAAGCCACAACCTTAATGTATTGACTATTAAAGTTTTGATACAATTCAGCATGTGTTGAAGTTTCAAAAGCTCTATACAAATAATCAGCAAAGATTTCTGGTTTTAGCCAGGTTGAAAGATGGATATCGTCAGCAGCAATATATAATTCATAAAGATTCTCGCCTAATCGACTGCTTGCATGCTCCATTTCAAATAGGCTACGAAAATCTTGATCATCAATTGTTTGAGCACCTAAATAATGATAGTCTGCTAATTCGTTAATTCTTTGGTCGACACCTGTTGCTAAATGATAACCTACCGATAATATCGACCAGTTATTAGCAGCGCGTGTTTGATTAATTAAAGTTGTAAAATGCTCATTAAGCTTGTCGATATCCAGTTGTTGATTAAATTGTTGAGCTACTTCCTGTGCATGTAAATAATTTACGGAGGTTAACACTGCTTCATCAAGTGTTCTAGGTGATTTTGAAGTAGCATTTTCAGTACCAATTTTTTTACCGGTTGATTGATTGGAAATCTCTTGCTGGTTAGCCCCTAAAATTTGTCGAGTAATTTGAAGTCCCTTATCAACCTCTGAACGGTCTGTCTGACTCACAATCTCATGAATTGGTTGTCGATTGTTCCAAAATAGGAAGCCCCAAACGAATATAATAAATAAAAGTTTTATTAAATTAGAAATTATTTTATTCATTCAAATGCCTCCTTGATGTTTTCTTAAATTGTATCAAAGTGTTATTGAAAGTCTATAACTATTCGATTACAAATTAAACAATCCATCGCTGCTACTCGATTTAATCAATAAAAGGGAGTAGACCAGAAGTTGAAAATTGAATAATTTTCG
>NZ_BCQX01000083.1 GCF_001552295.1 Globicatella sanguinis NBRC 15551
CCCTTATTTTTTATATAAAATAAGCCATAGAGAGGTTGGGCATCAACTTGAAAAATTTAGTTAAGTTATTGCTTGTTAAAAAAAGGCGCAGTGATTGAGTAGTCTCAAACTGAGTTATATAGAAGCTGAGCATAGTTTTTTAAAATTCTGTTGAATCCATAAGACAGGTTATTTAAAAAACAAATAAATAACTTTGTGAAAAGATATTGTTTAGGCAAAATATTATGCTATAATTCATTTTGAATGCTGAAATAAAGGAGTGTTGAAATGCAAACAAATCATACAGTCATACTTGAAAATGTCACAAAATCCTATGGTGATACCCAAGTTTTGAAGCAAATTGATATGGAACTCGAAAAAGGAAAGTTCTATACGCTATTAGGTCCTTCTGGTTGTGGGAAGACCACGATTTTACGAATCATTGCTGGTTTTGCTGAAGCGACTACTGGTAAGGTTTATTTGGATGGAAAGGAAGTCACTGAGATTCCAGCTAATAAACGTAAAGTAAATACCGTTTTCCAAGATTACGCTTTGTTCCCTCATATGAATGTATTTGATAATATTGCATTCGGCCTTACGATGAAAAAAATGGATAAAGCTACCATTGAAACGAAAGTAAAAGAAGCGTTAAAAATGGTACGATTAGAAGGATATGAAAATCGTGATATTCAAGAAATGTCGGGAGGACAAAGACAAAGGGTAGCGATTGCCCGCGCTTTAGTCAATGAACCAGAGGTTTTATTATTAGATGAACCTCTTTCTGCGTTAGACTTAAAATTACGTACCGATATGCAGTATGAATTACGTGAATTACAACAACGTTTGAATATTACGTTTGTTTTTGTTACTCATGATCAAGAAGAAGCTTTAGCAATGTCTGATTGGATTTTTGTAATGGATAAAGGTGAAATCGTACAATCAGGCACACCTTCAGATATTTATGATGAGCCAATTAACCGTTATGTAGCTGATTTTATTGGTGAAAGTAATATTATTAATGCGCGAATGATTGAAGACTATCGTGTTGCGTTTGTTGGCAAAGAATTTGACTGTGAAGATGCCGGAATCCCAAGTGGTGAAGCGGTTGAAGTAGTGATTCGACCTGAGGATATTGATGTGGTAGCTCCTGAAAAAGGAAAGTTAGTGGCCCATGTTGATACGATGCTATTTAGAGGGATGTTTAATGAAGTCATTGCCTATGATGACGCAGGGAATGAATGGATGATTCATACAACAAAGAAAGTAGAACCGGGAGCGGTTATTGGCTTGTTTTTCGAACCAGATCAAATCCATGTTATGCGTTTTAATGAAACAGAAGAAGAATTTGATGCCCGTTTAGAACAATATGAAGATTAGGAGGGAGTAAATGAATCAAAAGAAGAATCATTTATTAGCAATTCCATATTATTTATGGATACTACTCTTTGTCATCGCACCGATTATTTTGTTACTGTTCAAGTCATTTTTTGATATTAACGGCCATTTCACTTTTCAAAATTATATTAATTTCTTTACCTCAGGTAACTATATTCGCATGGCTTTATCTTCTTTCTTCTATGCGTTTTTAGTGACCTTGGTAACCTTTTTAATGGCCTATCCAATGGCATATTTTTTAACCAAAACTAAAAACAAACAATTGTGGTTATTGTTAATTATTTTGCCGACTTGGATTAATTTGTTACTTAAAACGTATGCTTTTATTGGTTTATTAGGTCAAACGGGACCGATTAATCATTGGTTACAGAATTTTGGTTTTGGTCGTCAACAATTACTATTCACTAATGTGGCCTTTTTAATTGTTGCTGCCTATATTGAATTACCGTTTATGATGTTACCGATTTTTAACTCGATTGATGAAATTCCTAATTCATTAATGGAAGCGAGTAATGACTTAGGAGCGACACCGTGGGAGACTTTAAAACGAGTGGTATTCCCTTTATCGATGCGTGGCGTTCGTAGTGGGGTACAAGCAGTCTTTATTCCATCACTGTCACTTTTCATGTTAACACGTTTAATTGGAGGCAATCGGGTTATTACACTAGGGACGGCGGTTGAACAGCATTTCTTAGTGACTCAAAATTGGGGCATGGGTTCGGCTATTGGGGTTATCTTGTTAATTTCAATGGTCTTGGTAATGTATGTAACACGTGAGCGCCGTGATCAAGGAGGTGCTTTGGGTGAGTAATCGTCGTTTTAAATGGCAAAATTTATATATCGTCGTAATGTTTCTTATTTTATATGCACCAATCTTTTATTTAATTATGTATTCTTTTAATGAAGGTGGCGATATGACGGGCTTTACAGGCTTTACCTTAGAGCATTATCAGACATTATTTCAAGATACAAGATTGATGACTTTTATTATTAATACTTTTATTGTGGCGATACTTTCTGCCTTAATTGCCACCATTATTGGGACTTTTGGTGCGATTGCTATCTACTTTAATCGTAGCAAAAAGCAACGTAATACGATTTTGAATCTCAATAATGTGTTAATGGTGACACCTGATGTTATGATGGGGGCTAGCTTTTTAATTTTATTCTCTATTTTAATCCCTGTGCAAATGGGCTTTGGAACGGTATTAATTGCACATATTGCATTTAATATTCCGATTGTGGTATTAATGGTGTTACCACGTTTATATGAGATGAATCCTTCAATGCTTACGGCTGCTCAAGACTTAGGTGCTACTCATGGTCAAACTGTGCGTCATATTATATTACCAAGTATTAGCAGTGGTATATTTGCCGGGTTCTTTATGGCTTTTACCTATTCACTAGATGATTTTGCCGTGACTTTCTTCTTAACGGGTAATGGCTTTAGTACATTATCGGTTGAAGTGTATTCAAGAGCACGTACAGGTATTAGTTTAGAGATTAATGCTTTAAGTGCCTTGATGTTCTTATTAGCGTTGGCATTAGTGGTGAGTTATTATTTCATCCAAATGAGTGAACAAAAACGTCGTAAAGCGAAAGGGGCGAAGTAGATGAAAAAATTACTTAATGCAGTAATAGCCCTATTATTAGCAGTTGGCGTGTTATTTTTCCTTCGTCACCGTTTAGAAGCAAGTAGTGGTATGGCGGGTGGTAATACCATTGTCTTTTATAACTGGGGAGATTATATTGATCCAGCATTGATTTCTGAATTTGAAGAGGAAACAGGTTATCGTATTATTTATGAGACTTTCGATTCTAATGAAGCGATGTTTTCTAAAGTTCAACAAGGTGGTACTACCTATGATATTCTGGTGCCAAGTGAATATATGATTGAACAGTTAATGGAAAATGATATGTTACAACCTTTAAATTATGATTTATTGCCTAATATTAAGAATATTGATAGTCGTTTTATGGATTTATCATTCGATCCGGATAATAAATATTCAGTGCCGTATTTCTGGGGTACTTTAGGAATAGTTTATGATCCTAATAAAGTGGGGCGCGAGATTCATCATTGGGATGATTTGTGGGCTGATGATTTAAGAAATAAAATTTTATTAATTGATGGGGCTCGTGAAGTGCTAGGCATTGGGTTACAGTCGCTTGGTTTTTCACTAAATGATACCGATGAGACGGCGTTAACTGTGGCGACTGCAAAGATGAAAGCTTTAATGCCGAATGTGATTGCTTTAGCGGCTGATGAAATTAAAATGCATTTAGTGCAAGATGAAGCGCCAATTGGTGTGACATTCTCAGGTGAAGCAGCGATGGCGATGGAGGAAAATGAAGACCTTGTCTATGTCGTTCCGGAAGAAGGTTCTAATATTTGGTTCGATAATATTGTGATTCCAAAAAATGCTAAAAATGTAGAAGGAGCACATGCTTTAATTGACTTTTTAATGCGTCCAGAGATTGCGGCGCGTAATGCAGAGTATATTGGTTATTCAACACCGAATAAGGCTGCGTTTGATTTGTTAGATCCAGAAATCACATCGGATGAAGCTTTCTATCCAAGTGATGATACGATTAGCCATTTAGAAGTCTATGCTAATTTAGGACAAGAAAGTTTAATTCATTTTAATGATTTGTATTTAGAGATTAAAATGGAACCAAGATAGTTTTTTTTTGCAAGAAATTCCTCACTTTATGAGTGGGGAGTTTTTTTGATTGATGAGAAATGGCTAGGAATGATTTATTTGTTAGTTTATTATCATTGAAGAGTAATGTTTGAATTTCATATTTCGTTAGTGGATTGTTATTAAAAAGCAATGAAATATTTTTTGTTAGTTTATTATCATTGAAGAGTAATGGGACCGTCTTTCGGTTTTCTTCGAAGAACCTACAGACTTGATTTTCTGAGGCGTTGTAAGAACTAAAGTTCAACAGCGCTCATGCGAAAATACATCCTAGTCATTACTAATGATAATAAACTAACATTTTATCATTCATAAAAAAAGAGAAAGAGAGAGATTTAAGTGGTTGAAATTTTTCGTGAGAAAAATTTCTGCTGATGCCTTTCGCCTCCGGGAAAGGTGTGACGGAGTGAGTAGAGATAGCTTTTGTGAAATGTTTCTATTTTGGTTGAATAAATACTTGGCAGTAGCTAATTAGATTGTTGCATTGGTTTATAACTGGGGAATGTTACGTGCGATAAATTGGGGAATCTTATTATAATTTTATATGGACGAAATTTAAGCAAATAAAGGGCTCAACTTTTAGACCTTTTATTCTATTTAGTAATCCAACATGAAAATTATCATACATACCATGTGAATTAGGACGCAAGTTCTTGACATTTTCATGAAAAAAAAGGTAAAATAAAAAAGCTTTTAGAAAATAACTTATAGGAGGATAAAAATAATATCGGATAGCGCCAGGCCTGAAAAGGTGACGAGGATTGAACTTATCGAAAGATTCGGCGGATGGTTCAAGGCAGTGTAGTCTACAGTGTTTCTACAAAGAATAACCGAAAGGTTCTCACAAAAAGAAACACAACACCTAAAAGCAATATAAATTGATATAAAAAAGGAGATATTTATATGTGTGGTGTAGTAGGTTTTGTTGGTAATGGTAAAGTACAAGAATTTTTGATTAATGGGTTAGAAAAATTAGAATACCGTGGTTATGATTCAGCAGGTATTTATGTAAAAGATGAAACTCATAATGGTTTATTTAAAGAAGTAGGTCGTATTGCAGATTTAAAAGCAACTGTTGATTTTGATTTACCGGCTTCAATTGGGATTGGTCATACACGTTGGGCTACTCATGGTCCTGCAACAGTGGAAAATGCCCATCCTCATACTTCACCAAATGGACGTTTCGTTTTAGTTCATAATGGTGTAATTGAAAACTATACTCAAATCAAAGAACAATATTTAGCTGATGTTAATTTCTATTCAGATACTGATACAGAAGTAGCGGTAGCTTTAGTAGAACATTTCTCAAATGAAGGTATGGACACTAAAACCGCTTTCTTAAAAGCTTTATCAGTTATTGAAGGTTCTTATGCTTTCAGTTTAATTGATAATGAAGATCCTGATACTTTATATGCAGCAAAAAATAAAAGTCCATTATTAGTCGGATTAGGAGAAGGATTTAATATAATCTGTTCTGACGCGATGGCTGCGATTCAAATGACTAACCAGTATTTAGAAATCCATGATAAAGAATTAGTGACCTTAACTGAAAATCATGTGCAAATCGAAAAATATTCTGGTGAAGTGGTTAATCGTCAACCATTTATTGCAGAATTAGATGCGGATGATTTAGAAAAAGGTACTTATCCTTTCTATATGATTAAAGAAATTGATGAGCAACCGACGGTGATTCGTCGTTTAATTTCTGAGTATACGAATTCAGAAGATCGATTTGAAATTGAACCTGAATTAAAAGCCGATTTATTAAATGCGGACCGTATTCATATTGTGGCATGTGGTACAAGTTACAATGCAGGTTGGGTTGGTAAATCTGTGATTGAAAAATTAACGAAAACGCCAGTTGAAGTTCATTTAGCAAGTGAATTTAGTTATGATATTCCATTATTAGGGGACAAACCATTCTTTATTTTCTTAACTCAAAGTGGTGAAACGGCTGATAGTCGTCAAGCATTAGTTAAAGTCAATGAATTAGGTTACCATTCATTAACAATCACCAATGTTAAAGGTTCTACTTTATCACGTGAAGCAACTTATACCATGTTATTATATGCTGGACCAGAAATTGCTGTAGCTTCAACTAAAGCTTATACAGCCCAAATTGCGGTTATGTCAATCATAGCAGAAGCGATGCGTGTAGAACGTAATTTACCTGCTTTATTCGATATGCATCAAGAATTAAGTAAAATTGCAGCGATTATGGAAGGTGTCTTATCAGAAAAATCGATGTTAGAAGAGTGGGTTCAAAATAATTTAATTGAAAACCGCAATGCTTTCTACATTGGACGTTTATCTGATTACTATGTTTCTATGGAAGCTGCATTGAAATTAAAAGAGATTTCATACATCCAAACAGAAGCTTTCGCTTCAGGAGAATTAAAACATGGTACCATCGCTTTAATTGAAGAAGGGGTACCTGTCATTGCTTTAATTAGTAATCCAGCTGTGGCGGCTCATACACGTGGTAACGTAGAAGAAGTTAAAGCGCGTGGAGCCAAAGCAATTGTCATTAGTACTGAAGAAGTAGCTAACGAAGATGACTTCTTTATTTTACCAAATATGCCAACATTATTAGCACCTTTAGGTGTTGTGGTAGTTACACAATTATTAGCTTACTATACAGCTTTGCATAGAGGCTTAGATGTTGACAAACCACGTAACTTAGCAAAATCAGTTACCGTTGAATAATCATCTTTTGAATAATTAGTATCAAATCCCATCTTGACTTTAAAAGTTGAGGTGGGATTTTTACGAAAAAATTATAGGTCTAGCGAATGGAGACATTTAAATTAAATTATTAAACATTAAAAAAACATTAAATTTTGATAAATAAAAATATATTTTCTATTAATAAAGCGTTTGCAAAAAAACAAATCGTTGGTATAATATTTCTAAGTAACAGAAGAGTAATATTTAATAAGGGATAATATGGGAGGAAGGATAAAAATGGTAAAATTGTTAAAACGAATGGGAATTTATTTTTCTGTTTTAATGTTAGCCTCTCCGATGATAGTTTATGCTGCTACTCAGTACGTTGATGGTGGTACTTGGAATTATGGTGTCTGTCATACAATGAATTGTGGGTATTCTGATTACCTACATCCAACACGATACCATAGTTCTACTGTAATTCATCCAACTAAAGGTTCAAATTATGCTGAAGCCTACGCCGGATATTGGGCACAAGCCAAGGTATACAATATTCCACCTACGGGTATGTCGTATTATTATAATGTATATTAGTTGACAGAGAATTACTGTTCTGTAACTTTATTCCGGAGGTATCAAGATGAAACAAACTAAATATTTTATTTTAATTATTTTAACGATATTAAGTAGTCTTGTTGTTTATAATGTGTATGAAAATTACCATTATTTTGATACTACTCAATTGGGAAAGGTCGCACCTTATGCAGTTGAAATATATATAAAACAAGATACCGTCTCGATTGATGAACATCTTAATTTTTTAGATAATATTTCAAAAGAAGAAGAGGTTACGATTGTCAAAAATGACATTGATCAATCCGCTGTCTTTCATTCTGTTATTTTAAATCCTCAATCTATCACTGCAGAGGAATTATTATTAACGGAGGAAGGAAAAAAATTATTAATGGATGGTAAAAGTTTTAGCTCTAATAAGAAGTTAGTATTAAATTTTGGAACTCGAGAAAATATCTATCAGCCCATGTCTAGTTACTTTGCTGACAATTTAAAAAGTATAAGAGGAACATACTACCTTGTTTCAAATTCCCCTATTAATTTAGAAAGTTTAATTACTAAATTTGAGCAGTTTTATCAGACTCCAAAAGAAGATTTATTGAATAATTCAGTGACTCAAGTATTCTCAATGCTTAATCTTTATTTAATTGGCTTTTTAGCTTTAGGAATTTTGAGCTTTATTATTTATTTTTTAATGAAATTGCTTATCCCAATCAATAATTTAGAAATTTTTGGAATTAAAAAATTATTAGGTTATAGCCGTTACCACCTTTTTATTGAGCCTAGCTTATTAGAGTTATTTTGTTTCTTATGTACAACTGCTGTAATAAATTTATATTTCTTATTGAGTAATAGTTATTTTCCGAAAAATTTTTGGTTACATCTCTTATTGACTCAAGCGGGTATTTTATTATTAATGACTGTTATCGAGTCTATCATTATTCGTATATTCTCTAAACAAACTTTAAATGATGTGATTAAGGGGCATACACCTCATTTAAAGTTCTTCCTACCTTTAATTGCGATAATTAAGTTAATTTGCACAATTGTCATCGGTTTCTTAATTTTTCAGTATGGAGCCTTACAAATACAAATGATAGAGTCTAAAAATAATATGGAGAAAGTGGTGGATATTAGCGATTATGTATTTGTTGAAAATTTCAATTTAACACAAGAAGGTCAAGCAGTATACGGTGTGGGGGAAAATTTTCTTAATAATGCTTTAACTGAACTATATGATAAAAGTATTCAAATGAATCAGCTTATTTATTTTGCTAACCTTGAAGAAATTGAATCAGATAAAATGCATTTTGATTATTATCCTATCGATAAAGATTTTAATTTTATATCAATGAATAAGCAATATTTGAATGAACATTTTCCAAAAATTGAAAAACAAATAAATCATACATCTAGCAATAAGATTCAATTGTTGACTACTAAAGAATATTTTGATGCTATTGGTTTAGAAAATATGGAGAGTATTGTTGGATTTTTTTCAGTAAAAGATATTCAAAATCCTAACCCGGTTACAGTTGAAGATATTCAGGTCACAATTGTTGAATCAGAAAAGCCAATAGACATATATGGTAATCGAGTGAATAACAAACCCTGGATAATTCATTTAAGTAATAATTCAAGTGATATGCTATTGATGGAACAAAGGTTAATTGCCAATACAGGACCTAATTCTGTAGTTAAATTTAAAAGTAATCCACTTAATTCAAACGAGCTTAAAGCAGTATTGGATAGCTATGCTCATTTAGTTTCATTTAAATTTACTAACTACCAAGAATTTTTTAAAGAATTAATCGATTACTATAACCAATATCAAGAGGTAGAAATAGTGCTTCTATTGATATTAATCGGCTTAGGATTTATTACTACAATTGGATTAATTACTGTTTCAAACAATATAAGAAAGCGAGAATTGGCGATTAATTCATTATTAGGATATAAACTGGTTGATCAATATCAATTGGAAATAATTTTATACTTGATTATTCATGCAATCTTATTAATTATATTGGTAAGTTTAAATTCCCATACTTTAATCCCTAGTTTAATCTATTCAATTTGTGACGTTGGTGTTTTAATTTTATGGGCTTTAACGAAGAGAAAAGTAAGTTTAAACAAACTTATTAAGAGTGGGTGATTTCAATGATCGAATTAGTTAATATAAATAAAAAATTTGGTGACAAAACAATTTTAGATAATTGTAGCTTTTATATTAATCCGAATGATTTTGTCGCTATTGTTGGTGAAAGTGGAAGTGGTAAAACGACTTTACTTAATATTTTGGGATTAATTGAATCGGTAGATAGTGGCAAAGTAAAAATATTTGATGAAGAACATATTAAACCAAACTCTATCCAATCGAATAAATTAATAAGGGAACGAATTAGTTATGTTTTTCAAAATTTTGCACTTCTTGATAACCAAACAGTATTGTACAACCTTTTAATGGCCATGAAATATCGTTCACTTAAGAAAAAAGAGAAACTACTAGAAATTGAAAAGTATTAGAATTTGTTGGTCTAGGTGGTTATCAAAACAAGAAAATATATGAGCTTTCTGGGGGAGAACAGCAACGGGTTGCGATAGCTCGAGCCATTCTTAAACCTCATGATTTAATTTTAGCTGATGAACCAACAGGTTCACTAGATGACGTTAATAAACAAATAATCTTTGAATTGTTTGAAAAATTGAATGAGCAAGGAAAAACGATTATTATCGTAACGCATGACTTTGAATTAGCTAAGAAATGTAAAAGGGTATTAAAAATTAATTCCAGACATCAAGTAGAAGAAATATAATATATCATAGGTAGTGTAAAGATAAATTTTGAGTGTTATTTTTGTTCACTTTTACCTTAATCAAAACCTTAAAGCATTGAGCAACTCGGAATGCAAATCAATATTCTTAGTTGCTTTTTTGTTTTTATTAATGAAAGAACAAACAATTTTGGGTGTATTAATTCTAATTAATTATTCTGATTTCCTCGTTCAGTGACAAACAATTGAAAGTTCTAAAATT
>NZ_BCQX01000084.1 GCF_001552295.1 Globicatella sanguinis NBRC 15551
AGGTGAAGTTTATGGAATTCGAAAAAATTGAAAACGGCTATGTTAAACGTAATGAACAAGGTGAGATTATAGCAGAAATTACATTTGAACCAACAACGGACCCAGCAGTGGTCATTGCCAATCATACTTATGTTGATCCTGTGCTAAGAGGGCAAGGGGTTGCAGAAAAATTATTAGACCATTTAGTATCCGAAATGGCTAAAGAGGAAAAGAAAATTAAAGCTCAATGTAGCTATGTTGTTGCTAAATTCGAAAAGGAAGCCGATAAATACGACTGGATTAATGCGGATAAACAATAAATTCTTTTGCTAGATTGTAAAATAAAATGAGACAAAATATAAATACTTATAGCAGTTAAAAAGTGAATATAAATCAAAAGAACACAAAAAAAACAATGGAAACCTTTTGATTAATAATGTAAACGGTTATAATAAAAATATAGGCGATGTTTATTAATTTTTTTAATAAAGGAGTGTAAAAATGAAAATTACCAAAACAGCAGTAGCTGGTACACTTGAATCAAGTGATATCATGATTACTGTAAGCCCAAATAATGAGGAAGAGGTCAGTATTAATTTAAGTTCAAGCGTAGAAAAACAGTTTGGCGCAAGAATACGAGAAGTAATAGAGAAAACGCTCTCTAACATGAAGATAGATTCTGTTTTAGTGGAAGCTGTTGATAAAGGTGCTTTAGATTGTACTGTTCAAGCTAGAACGATTATTGCAGTAAACCGTGCGCTTGAAGTAACTGATTATGATTGGAAGGAGATTGATTCATGGAACGTTTAAGAAGAACTATGATGTTTGTCCCTGGATCAAATGTTGCAATGTTACGTGATGCTGCAATCTATGGTGCAGACTCAGTAATGTTTGATTTAGAAGATTCAGTTTCACTAAAAGAAAAAGATGCAGCTAGAGTCTTAGTGCATTTTGCTTTAAAGACATTTGACTATTCGAATGTTGAAACTGTAGTTCGTATTAATGACTTAGAAGATGGTGGCAATCTTGATATTGAGGCAGTAGTCTTAGCAGGAGTAGATGTTATTCGATTACCAAAAACGGAAAATGCTCAGGATATCATTGATGTAGAAGCAGTGATTGAAAAAGTTGAGCGAGAAAATCACATTGAGGTTGGTACCACGAAAATGATGGCAGCAATTGAATCTGCAGAAGGTGTACTCAATGCAAGAGACATCGCTAATTCGAGTAAGCGTTTAATCGGGATTGCATTAGGAGCAGAAGATTATGTGACAAACATGAAAACCAGACGTTATCCTGATGGAACTGAACTTTCATTTGCTCGAAATATGATATTACATGCAGCACGAGCTGCTGGTATTGCGGCTATCGATACTGTTTATTCCGATGTTGACAATAACGAAGGGTTTAAAGCAGAAGTATCATTAATTAAACAGTTAGGGTTTGATGGTAAATCAGTCATTAACCCGAGACAAATACCATTAGTTAATGAAATATATACACCAACAGAAAAAGAAATAAACAATGCTTTAGCTGTTGTGGCAGGTATTCGTGAAGCAGAGGCTAAAGGGTCAGGAGTTATTTCAGTTAACGGAAAAATGGTAGATAAACCAATCGTTGAGCGTGCTGAACGTGTTTTAGCACTCGCTAAAGCAGCAGGTATTATCGAGGAGGGAGAATACTAAGATGGTAGTTAATAAAGTTGGACGTGAAATTCCTTCAGAATTAGCAAATACTCACGGCGTATTTGAAGGTGAAACAACTAATATCAAAAATTTTAATCGCACCCAAGCGAATATCACACCTGTAACACCGGGCAATAAAAAATTATTATCGAACATCCGCGAAGCGATTGAAAAGACAGGATTAAAAGATGGCATGACGATTTCTTTTCATCACCATTTAAGAGAAGGTGACTTTGTTCTTAACATGGTTATGGAAGAAATTGCAGCAATGGGCATTAAAAACATTTCTATTGCACCCTCGTCAATCTCTAACATCCATGAACCATTAATTGAACATATAAAAAATGGTGTTGTTACTAACATAACTTCTTCAGGATTACGCGACAAATTAGGTGCAGCGATTTCAGAGGGAATCATGGAAAATCCGGTAACTATTCGTTCACATGGGGGACGTGCTGGAGCTATTGTAACAGGCAAAATTCATATTGATGTGGCATTTTTAGGTGCTCCAAGTTCAGACGAATATGGTAATGCGAACGGGACTTCTGGTTCAGCAGCTTGTGGATCATTAGGGTATGCAAAAGTTGATGCTGAGTATGCCGATAAAGTGGTTGTTATTACAGACAACTTAAAACCTTATCCTAATACGCCTATCAGCATTCCACAAAAAAATGTTGATTATGTTGTTGTTGTTGATCAAATTGGTGATCCAACAGGTATAGCAAAGGGGGCGACGCGATTTACAAAAAATCCTAAAGAATTGCTAATTGCTGAATACGCAGCTAAAGTTATAACAAGTTCTCCATACTATAAAGAAGGATTCTCTTTCCAAACAGGAACAGGTGGGGCGTCGTTAGCCGTAACTCGCTTCTTAAGAGAACAAATGATTAAAGACAATATAAAAGCCTCTTTTGCATTAGGAGGTATCACCAATGCAATGGTTGAGTTATTAGAAGAAGGTTTAGTAGATAAAATCTTAGATGTACAAGATTTTGACCAACCTTCAGGTCAGTCATTAGGACGGAATGCAAACCATTATGAAATTGATGCAGATTTATATGCTTCGCCGTTTAATAAAGGTGCAGTAGTCAATATGTTAGATGTTTGTATTTTGTCAGCATTAGAAGTAGATACAGACTACAATGTCAACGTGTTAACAGGATCTGACGGTGTCATAAGAGGTGCTTCTGGTGGGCATTCTGATACAGCATTCGCATCTAAAATGAGTATGGTAATATCTCCATTGATTCGCGGACGTATACCAACATTTGTAGAAAAAGTTAATACTATCATCACACCTGGAACTTCAGTGGATGTGGTAGTAACTGAAGTTGGTATTGCTATTAATCCTAATCGTTCTGATTTAATTGAACACTTTAAAGATATTAAAGTTCCAATTTTTACAATAGAAGAATTAAAAGAAAAAGCTTATTCCGTAGTTGGAACACCAGACCCAATTGAGTATGGGGACAAAGTTGTTGCAGTTGTTGAATATCGAGATGGCACAGTTATTGACACCGTTCGCAATGTCAAATAGTCAAGTCTTTGATGGAGAAAGTGTAACATTACTTGAAATGTTACAAGCTAGGGAAGAACGACAAGAATTGCAAAGAAATATTTTTTTAAAAGCTCCCCAGGGAACACTTTTATATATCACAATGAATATTCCAGGTGAGATAAAAAACTCAAAAATATTAAAAAGAGTTTTTGAATGCGAACTAAATAATTTGCAACGTAAATTTTCAAAAGAAACGATTCTAACTCGTTTCGTAAGTAACAAAACAGGAAATGAAGCGTATATACTATTATCAATCAATCCGGTATTACTTAAGAAAAGATTGATTAAATATGAGGAAGAAAGTCAATTAGGTCGATTATTAGATTTAGATGTTCATTATAAAAACAAAGAAAATATATTTCAAATAAGTCGAACTGAGATTGGTTATCCACCTCGAAAATGTTTTCTTTGCGATAATATCGCTAAAGAATGTGGACGGAGCCGTTCCCATTCTTTAGATGATATTCGACTTTACATTAGTAAGAAGGTCTTAAACTATCTAGAAGAGAATAGTAATTAAAAATAAAAATAAAAAATTTACAGAGGTGCATTATGAAAAACTTAAAGTTCTTTGGATTAAACATTAAGTTGTTTATCGTTTTTGCTTTGTTAGTGATTCTTGCGATGTATACAGGCGTATTATCTAAGGACCTAGCTGGCGGTATCGCAATTATGATGGTTATTGGTATTATCTTTAATGAAATTGGTGAGCGAATCCCAATCTGGAATTCATATGTTGGGGGAGGGCTTGTTTTAGCTTTCCTAGGAACTGCCTTTTTAGTTCAGTTTAATGTAATCCCTACAGAATATGTCGAATTAATGGATCAAGTTACATCCAAACCAATGGGAGTGCTAAACTTTTTCATCATAGCCCTAATTACAGGATCCATTTTAGGCCTAAATCGTGACTTAATGTTAAAATCCTTCTCAGGATATATTCCAGCCATATTAGGTGGACTTGTCGGTGCAGGAATTCTAGGTGTTTTAGCAGGGTTATTATTTGGAGTAAGCCCAACGGACACTATTATCAAATATGTTCTACCAGTTATGGGAGGGGGTAACGGTGCTGGTGCAGTACCATTATCACAAATCTATGAACGGGTTACTGGTGATACAGCAGCTAATTATTATGGTTTTGCAATTGCTATCTTAACGATTGCTAATATTTTTGCAATTATTTCAGGTGGTATTTTAAATAATATTGGGAAAAAATCAACAAATTTAACTGGTGATGGCAATACATTGATTCGTAATGCTGATGAAATCAAAAGTGATAAAGAAAGTTATGAAATTTCGATCAAAGATTATGCCGGAGCTATTTTAATGGCCTTAGCTTTCTATCAAACAGGTCGTATTTTGTCTGAATTGTGGGAAAATTATATACTACCTTCAATCCCGATTCATGCATTTGCTTTTATGATTATTTTAGTAGCACTAGCGAATGCATTTGATTTAATACCTGGTAGTTTACGTATGGCTGCTAAAGATGTTCAGTCATTTTTCTCTAAAAACTTAGTATTAGTTATTATGGTAGGGGTCGGAGTTTCAACAGATTTAAATGAACTATGGGCAGCTATAACTCTAGGTAATGTTATTATTGCAGCAGCAATTGTTATCGGTGCGATTTTAGGATCAGCGATTGTTGGTTGGATGGTAGGCTTCTATCCAATCGATTCAGCTGTTACTGCTGGACTATGTATGGCTAACCGTGGAGGATCAGGAGACTTGGCCGTTTTAGGGGCAGCTGACCGTATGGGCTTAATTTCTTATGCCCAATTATCTTCACGTTTAGGTGGAGGAATGGTATTGGTCATAGCATCAATTTTATTCGGATTTTTCCTATAAGATTAGCATATTTTAAACAGCTTTGCTTAGACGTAGCACTTGACTCTTATCGAGTGCTCACGTCTTTCTTTATAAATACTAGAATTGACAAAAAAGATAAAATAATTTTTATTGAGCATGAATGTACAAATGTAATTTGATATAATGTGATTAACAGATAAATTAAGGAGAGTGGTAATATTATGACGGAAAAGCATTTAGTCGGCATCACTGAAACCGTTCTAAGAGATGCGCATCAAAGCTTATTGGCGACCCGCATGCCTTTTGAAGACATGAAAGACATTTTGCCGGTACTCGATCAAGCTGGATATGCTTCTTTAGAATGTTGGGGCGGCGCGACTTTCGACGCATGTATTCGCTTCTTAAATGAAGACCCTTGGGAACGTTTAAGAAATATCAAAGCATTAGCTCCTAATACGCCGTTGCAAATGCTATTGCGCGGGCAAAATTTATTAGGTTATCGTCATTATGCGGATGATGTGGTCGATAAATTTGTCGAGAAAGCCGCAGCCAATGGGATTGATATTTTCAGAATTTTTGATGCCTTAAATGATATGCGCAACACCAAACAATCGGTTGAAGCAGTCAAAAGGACTGGAAAGGAAGCGCAAGTCGCCATTGCATTTACAACGAGTCCTGTTCATACCGATGAGTATTATGTTGGACTAGCAAAAGAAATTGAGGGCATGGGCGCTGATTCACTGTGCATTAAGGATATGGCCGGCATTCTGACGCCTCAACGTGGCTATTCGTTAATTAAATCGATTAAAGAGGCAGTGTCGATACCGGTAATTGTCCATACGCACGCAACCAGTGGCGTTTCACAAATGACGCTTTTAAAAGTGGTAGAAGCCGGTGCAGATCGAATCGATACCGCCATATCACCATTAAGCGAAGGGACTAGTCAACCAGCAACAGAATCATTAGTGATTGCATTAGAAGAATTAGGCTATCAAACAACAATTGATCATGAGAAATTAGATTTAATTGCTGAACACTTTAGAAAAATGCGAGATAAATATTTAGCCGAAGACTTAATCAATCCTAAAATGTTAACTGCTGATCCACGTGCTTTAATTTATCAAGTGCCAGGTGGAATGTTGTCTAACTTAAGTTCTCAATTGAAACAAGCAGGTTTGGCTGAAAAATATGATGAAGTGTTAGCGGAAGTTCCACGGGTGCGTAAAGATTTAGGTTATCCTCCATTAGTGACGCCACTTAGTCAAATGGTTGGAACACAGGCTACAATGAATATTGCAACTGGTGAACGATACAAGATGGTTTCAAACGAAGTTCGCAGTTATTTAGTTGGTAAATATGGTAAGTCCCCGGTGGCAATCGATGAAATGTTCCGCCGTAGTATCATGGGCGATGAAAAAGTCATTGATTATCGACCAGCCGATGATTTAGAAGCGGAATTTGAAAAGTTGACGTTAGAGATAGGTGACTTAGCTAAAAGCGAAGAAGATGTATTAATTTATGCTCTGTTTCCAGAGGTTGGGAAAAACTTTTTAATGAAGCGTAATCAACCTGAAGAATCAGTGGTGAAAGTTACAGCCTATATTTAGAAAGGATGAAGCCGATGGAATTTACAATCATTGATGGAATAAATTTAACAGTCTCGGCCATATTAATGGTGGCCTTTACACTTATTTTAATCATGTTTTGTATACAGTACGTGAGTAAATTGGTGGAAAAATACGAGCGAGTACAAGATGTGTTACAACAATCAGAAGGAGCAAACAAAAGCGCCCCATCGCAACTCTATCCGTCAGCAAGTTCAAATCCATTGTCAAAAAAGACCTTGTTTGAAGAAGATAAATTAGCAAGAGTAGCGGTGTTAACGGCATTAGCCTATGCGAGTGAAGATGAACCAGATAAGCGTTTTGAAGTAGTTTCTGTGATCAAAAAATAGCAACTGTTATGAATGAGGATGCCTCTTTAAAAGAAAAATAAACAATCCAGAAAGGATGAATTTCATGAAAAGATATGAAGTAGTGGTTAATGATGAAGTGTTTGAAGTGAGTTTACGAGAATTAAAAGCAGATGAAACAATTGAAGTAACGCCTCAAACATCAGCTGCCAAAACAAATGATACCCCTGTTGCTTCTACAACAAGCAATCAAGAAGGAGTTGTGGTCAGCGCCCCGATGAGTGGTGTGATTATGAAAATATTAGTTAAAGAAGGCCAAAGTGTCAAAGCAGGCGATAACTTATTTATTCTAGAAGCAATGAAGATGGAAAATGAAATAAAAGCCACTCAAGATGGTGTAATCAAATCAATTTTAGTGACGGAATCGCAACAAGTTGAAACGAAACAAGAATTAGCCGTAATGTAGGAGGGATGATATGTTAGAAATTATCAGTGAATTAATTACTAACTCCGGATTTGCTGCTCTTTCTGGTAAGAGTTTTATTATGATTGTGATAGCTTGTGTGTTGCTTTATCTGGGGATTAGAAAGCAATATGAACCGTATTTAATGATTCCAATTGCCTTTGGGATGTTACTTAGTAATTTACCTATTTCAGGTATTATGGACCCAGGTAATGGCATCGATCCAGGAGGGTTATTATATTATTTATATCAAGGAACTAAGTTAGGAATCTATCCACCCTTAATATTTTTATGCTTAGGTATCGCAACGGATTTCGGTCCGTTAATAGCGAATCCGATTACGATCCTATTAGGAGGCGCTGCACAATTCGGTATTTTTGCGGCCTTTTTCCTTGCCTTATTATTTGGAATGACGCCCCAAGAAGCGGCTTCCATTGGCATTATCGGCGGAGCGGATGGACCGACAGCCATTTTTACTACAACGCGCTTGGCACCACATTTATTACCAGCGATTGCGGTAGCGGCTTATTCTTATATGGCTTTAGTGCCTGTTATTCAGCCACCGATTATTCGAGCATTAACGACTAAAGAAGAACGGAATGTTGTGATGGAGGAACAACGAAAAGTTTCTCAAACAGAAAAAATTATTTTTCCGATCGTTGTAACTATTTTAGTTAGTTTATTAGTGCCTAGTGCGACGACTTTAGTAGGGATGTTAATGTTAGGAAATTTATTGCGTGAGAGTAAAATAGTACCGTTATTAACCGATGCATTACAAAATTCAATGATGTATATTGTAACGATTTTATTAGGAACAACCGTCGGAGCAACCGCTACTAGCGAAATCTTCTTATCACCGGATACCTTGTTAATTATCGTGTTAGGATTGATTGCTTTTGCATTCGGGACTGCTTCAGGTGTGTTAATCGGTAAAGTGATGTATAAATTTACTGGTGGAAAAATTAATCCAATGATTGGTGCTGCCGGTGTTTCAGCTGTGCCAATGGCTGCTCGAGTGGTACAAAAAGAAGGACAATTGGAGAATCCATCCAATTACTTACTGATGCATGCGATGGGACCGAATGTGGCCGGAGTAATTGGTTCCACTATTGTGGCGGGTGTCTTGTTAGCGATGTTTAGTTAGAGTTTAAATGAATAAAATGATACCCTCAAAAGGCTGAATTCTACTGCCTCCTAAATCCGGATAAGGACAAAGGGAGCGGGAGCCGTTTGAGGGGATTTGTTATGATAATAATGATGCTAACCAGATGATGAGTTTTACCACATTGGGTAGGACAATAATTGTATAGAGCATTCGGATAATTTGAGTACTGGCTATTTTAGCCAAGTCGCCCCCTAATTCTCCGGCAATCAATGAAATATCAGTTGCGCCAGCTGGAGAAGAAGAAAATAAGGCTGATTGTAAATCAATGAGTCCCCGGCGATAGATAAAGATAGAATAGAAATAATTGAGCGTTAAATAAAAGGCCAATAAAATAATTGCTGGCATAATTAAATTAAACATATTTAGCAGACTCTCATGAGTAAAGGTCGTCCCAATAATGGAACCAGCACAAATTTGAGCGGTATATCTAAGAGCGGGTCTTAAAGGTTGACTACCACCGTATAATTTGATTAATAACGAAGCGATTAAAGCACCGATTAGTGTTCCTACTGGTAATTGTGAATAGTAACCAATAATACCTCCGATTAGCGAGATGAAAATAACATAGAAATCATTTTTGATAGGTGGGTGGGATTGTTTGTGATCGTTAGATGTCGTTTTATTGCTACCATTTTGAACTGGCGTCGCATTGAGTCGTTTTAAAATAAACTTAATCCAATTTGGCAAGATAAGGAGCATTCCGACTAAGCGAATGGTTTGCATTGAAGCTACGACATCTGCTTGAGCGCCCATATCAATACTCATAAGTGAAACATCCATGATACCACCAGGTAAGCACATCAGTAGCGCTGTTACTAAATCAAATTTAAAAACAAAATGAAAGATAAACCCAACTAAAATCATATTGAATGTAAATAAAGCTAAAAGCAAAGCGACGGGTTTACGCATTTTAGGAAGATTTTCTAAGTCAGAGTGATTAATCAATTGACCAATGTATGCGCCACTTAAGATTTGCGCAAATAACTTTAAGTTACGAGGCACATAAAGGTTACCAAATAAAACATTGATGATGGCCACGATCACCATACTGCCAATCATGAAAGCAGCTGGAATATTGAGTTTTTTAAATAATAGGCCCCCTAGTAAGCCAATCAATAACGTGAGTGCAATTTGTTCAATCATTCAAACACCTCTTTAAAGAACTATATTTATTATTATAACATTATAGCGGCTAATCATATACATTAGATTGGATTTAAGCTCTAAATTTCAATGACCAATACATTCAATGCAAATTGATGTAATAAATTATCAAAAAATCTTTGCATTCATGAAGATGTCATGGTATTATAATAATGTTGCAAAATGCACAGTAATAACTCTAATTTAGCAAATAGATTAGGGCAGAAAGGACGAAGAAAATTATGAAACAAGGAATTCATCCAGAATATCAAAAAGTCGTGTTTATGGATACTTCAACTGGTTTCCAATTCTTATCAGGTTCTACTAAATCATCAAATGAAACTGTTGAATGGGAAGACGGTAATACTTATCCATTAATCCGTGTTGAAATCTCTTCAGATTCTCATCCGTTTTACACTGGACGTCAAAAATTCACTCAAGCCGATGGTCGTGTGGATCGTTTCAACAAAAAATACGGTTTCAAAGACAACAACGCTGCAAATTAATTCTAGTAGCTTAAAAACATTGATATATCAACGTTTTAAAGGTTTACCATGTTATGTGGTAGACCTTTTTTTATGGACTTTACCGACTTTTTTTGAAAAGCGCCCAAAAATAATAATGTTTTTTGAAGAAAT
>NZ_BCQX01000085.1 GCF_001552295.1 Globicatella sanguinis NBRC 15551
AATTTTAGAACTTTCATTTTTATTGCCTTTTTATTAAAATGATTAACAAAAATTATTAACTTTTACCACGATTTAGACAACAAAAAACAGCATGGATTGGACAAGAAATAGAAAATCGATTGATTTTCGCTTCCTCTGCCCAGCCTCATGCTGTTTATTTTTTATTATTTAAGGTTTTATCCAGTGATTGGGTTTAATTTCAATCATTTCACTTTGTAAGTCAATCTTAGTTTCATCAAAGATAATGCGTTGACGCTCACGTTCATAATCAGGGTCCGGTAAGGGAATCGCTGATAATAAACTTTGCGTATAAGCGTGTTGAGGGTTGGCATAAAGTTCCTCCGCATCGGCCAGTTCAACTAATTTACCACGATACATCATGCCAATTCGGTCACTAAAGTATTTGACCATTGATAAGTCATGAGCGATAAATAGATAGGTCAAGCCTCTCTCAGCTTGTAATTGCTCTAAAAGATTGATAATTTGCGCTTGAATAGACACATCTAAAGCTGAAATCGGCTCATCACAGACGATAAATTGCGGTTCGACTGCTAAAGCTCTCGCAATCCCGATACGTTGACGTTGCCCTCCTGAGAATTCATGAGGATAACGCGTCGCATGGTCGATATTAAGTCCAACTGTTTCTAATAATTGATTCACTCGATCATTGCGGTCTTTCTCATTATGGGCTAGGCCGTGAACATCAATCCCTTCAGCAATGATATCACGTACTTTCATGCGCGGATTTAATGATGCATAAGGATCTTGGAAAATCATTTGAACTTCTTTATTGAATAAGCGTCTTTGCTTTAATGAGCGACGTTCTTGATTACTTTGACCATTAAATAAGATTTCACCTGCAGTCGGTTGATATAAATTGACGATGGCACGACCAATGGTAGATTTCCCTGAACCGGATTCACCGACTAAACCAAAGGTTTCGCCTTTATAGATATCAAAGCTAACATCATCGACTGCTTTGACTTCATTAGGAGTGCCTGCATCATAATATTGTTTTAAATGTTTCACTTGGACAAGTGGTTCTTTTTTCATGACTGTCTGCCTCCTTGTTGACATTCAAAGCGATAATGTTCATAACGATCTAAAATATTTTGTGGCGGTGTGACCTCACGTGCCTTTGGATGTAATAACCAAGTGGCCGCGTAATGCGTATCACACACTTGAAACATCGGTGGCTCCTCTTCAAAGTCAATCGCTAATGCATACTCATTTCTTAAAGCAAAGGCATCACCTTTTGGTGGATTTAATAAATCCGGAGGCGTGCCAGGTATCGCATAGAGCTCTCCTTTTTGGTCTGGTGTCGGCATGGCACTTAATAAGCCCCACGTATAGGGATGTTGTGGGTGATAATAAATATCGTCCACGCCTCCAATTTCGACGATTTTACCAGCATACATTACGGCTACACGGTCTGCCACATTCGCAACCACCCCTAAGTCATGGGTAATAAAAATAATGGACATGTCTTTTTGACGTTGAATTTCTTCTAATAACTCAATAATTTGAGCTTGAATCGTCACGTCTAGTGCCGTCGTTGGTTCATCCGCAATTAAAATCTCGGGGTCGCCCGCTAAAGCAATCGCAATCACAATCCGTTGACGTTGCCCTCCTGAAAATTGATGAGGGTATTGTTTTAATCTGGCTTCAGGGTCACGAATACCACATAAAGTTAATAATTCAATCGTTTCTTCGATGGCTTCACTTTTAGACATACCTCTTTGTTTGGTTAAGATTTCCATAATCTGTTGACCAATGGTTAAGGTTGGATTTAATGAAGTCATCGGGTCTTGGAAAATCATCGCAATTTGCGTTCCCCGAATGTCACGCATTTGACGTTCTTTATATTGTAATAGATTATCACCATTAAATATAACTTCTCCTGATTTGATGATGGCATTTTTACTTAATAATCCCATAATGGAACGAGTGGTGACCGTCTTACCAGAACCTGATTCACCAACAATCGCTAATGTTTCCCCTTTATGCAAATCGAAGCTCACACCACGAATAGCCTGCACTTCACCGGCAAAGGTTTTAAAACTAATTTGTAAATTCTTAACTCTTAATATCGGTTCATTCATGTTCGTCACCTACTCTTTCATTTTAGGGTCAAAGGCATCCCGTAGTCCATCCGCTAATAAATTAAAGGATAACATTAAGACCGAAATGATCGCAGCTGGATACCACATTAAATGCGGTAAGAAACGGAAGGTCTTATAGCCATCACTAATTAAGGTTCCTAAGGAGGCATCGGGTGCGGGAATACCGATTCCGATAAAGCTTAAAAAGGCTTCAAAGAAAATCGCACTTGGTAAAGCAAACATCACTTGCACGATAATAATCCCGATCATATTTGGTAGAATATGTTTCAACATAATTTTAATCGGATGTTGGCCTAATACTTGTGCCGCTAAAACATACTCCGTTTGTTTCAAACGTAAGGTTTGGGCACGGACCACTCGTGACATGGTAATCCATGACGTTAAGGCAATCGTAATGATAATTGAAATCAATCCCGGTTTTAAGACTAATAACATTAGAACAACGATGACTAAATTTGGTACCCCTGATAACACTTCTAATAAACGTTGCATAAAGGTATCGACTTTGCCACCTAACCAACCTGAAATTAATCCGTAAATAATCCCAAATACTAAATTAATTAAAGCCGCCACAAAAGCCACTAACAGCGAGATCCGTGTCCCATATAAAATACGCGACAACAAGTCACGACCTAAAGAGTCTGTTCCTAAATAGTAATAGGTGCCGGCAGGGACATTGGCTTTCTCATAAGTATCGATGAGTTTCTTACCACGACTCATCGCTTTACCATCAAACCACGTCGTCCACTCTAATCCGGGAATTTTAGGTGCTAAGTTGGCATGAGCTGGATTTTGAGCATACGGTGAAGCCGGTGCAATCAACGGTGCCAGGATGGCAATGAGCACAATGAATAATACTACAAATAAGGCAACCATCGCCCCTTTATTTTTCTTCAAGCGTCGCCACGAATCTTGTAAGAAGTTCAGAGATGGCGCATGGATTTTTTCGCTTTCTTGTCGTGTTTGACGGTGGTCGGGTGTTAATAATTGTTCATCTATCGATAGCTTCGCTAATAATTCTTCATTATATTTTGAATCTAATAAAGCCTTTGCCATTATTTACCCCCTCCCATTCTTAATCTTGGATCAATGATGCCGTATAAAATATCGACAATTAAAATCATCACAATTAATATAGTAGAATACATAATCGTAATCCCCATAATCGTTGGATAATCATTGACTAAAATAGATTTAGTAAATTGTTCGCCAATACCAGGGATTGAAAAGATTTGTTCAATAACTAATGAACCGGTCATTAAACCAGCCGTCACCGGTCCTAAAATCGTTAATAAAGGAATTAAAGCATTACGCAAAGCGTGTTTTAAGATAATATAAAATTTAGAAAAACCTTTCGCTTTAGCTAATTCAATATAATCACTATTTAAAACTTCAATCATTTCCGTACGGATAAACCTTGCCGCTTCCGCCATTGGCGAAATCGATAAGGCCAACGTTGGTAAAATGGTTGATTTAAACCCTTCACGCCAAAACGCTATCGGTAACACTTCTAACACAACCGCGAAAACAAACTGTAAAATAACAGCGAAAACAAAGTTTGGCACACTCCGTCCGGCAATCGCGAAAATAGACGTAAAGGTATCAATCCAAGTATTTTGCTTAACCGCTGCGATAACGCCTAGAAATGTTCCTACAACTGTCCCTAAAACCATCGCTTGTAAGCCTAATTGAATTGAAGGACCAGCCCGATCCGCGATAATCTGGGTCACAGGTAAATTATTAAATTGGAAAGAATAACCAAAGTCTCCCTTTAATATATTGCCCAAATATGCCAAATACTGATCAAAAATCGGTTTATTCAACCCATATTTTTCATTCAATAATTCTAATTGTTTTGCAGTCAATAAATCTTGATTAGCAAATGGCGTCCCTGGTAAGAATTGTAATAAGAGAAATGTTGTTGTGATAATAATAAATAAGGTCAATAACATATAAAAAATACGTCTTAACAAATATTTCCCATACGAATTCATTTAGCCACCTCTTTCTTTTAATAAAATTAAACTATTGTTAGTATACATGAAATTCTATACCTTGTTAAATGATTAGTTTCTCAGTTTCAAAACACATAAGCTAAGGAGTGAGCTAGAAGACGACCATCACATGATGTTAGCTTCCTAGGCCCACCCCTTAAGAGTTGCGTTAGTATAATGGGAGTGAATCAGAAGTAGAAAATTGAATATTTTTCACTTCGTTTGTTCAATCTCCGTGAGACGTGGTTTGATGCCACTCAACTACTGCGATTTTAATTAATGACCAATAACCCGATGGAATTTATCGAGCTTATGCCTAAACTGTTTAAGACGTGGTTTGATGCCACTCAACCTCTCGGATATACTTGTCGATGTTTGGGTAACTTTTAATGGTGAAACCCCATATTCCTTAGTATCAATTAGAGATGAAACTTAATGACTTTACACTACTTTGAAGATACTATAATTGATCCGATAATTATATCTTACGGCCACTCCAATACAAGACTATTAAATAAGGAAAGGAATTAAACTAAATTGATTCAATTGATTTTATTGATACGTTAACGTTGTAAAATCAACGCCAGAACCATCAGGATTAACTTCAATATTATCAATTTTATCAGAAATCAATAAAGAGGTATTATTTTGAATTAATGGCACTAGAATTTGGCGATCTAATAAATAGTTTTCGGCTTTATGTAATAATTCATAGCGTTTCTCAGGATTCGCAATACTTTCTGGCGAATTCGCTTGGGCTACTAAGGCATCAAACTCTGAATCAAAGAATTGGGCATGATTATGTTCAGCATTGGTTAAGAAGTTAACTAAATATTCATCCGCATCACCTAAGGAAGCACTCCATCCACCAATCGCAATATCAAAATCAAATGACATCATTTCTTCAAAACGGTTTTTCGCTGGTAATGGTCTTAAGACTAATCTGAAGCCGTCTAAATTAGATTCCACTTGTCCTTGAATAAACTCACCAATTTGCTTCGTTACTTCACTATCCGTTACTAATAATTCAAGTTCAACGGTATCCGTTCCTAATTCTTCTTTCGCTTTTTGCCAATATTCTTTCGCTAAGTCAATATCGTAAGTACTGTAGTCTTTTTGTTCTTTAACATAGTCTTCTCCAGTCACTGTATTAAAGACAACATTTTGTGGGACTAAGCCTTTAACTGGCTCGGCTCCGCCACTTAATATATTTTGAGTTAAGGTTTGTCGGTCGATGACTAATGAGAATGCCTTACGTAAATTTTCATTTTGTAATGCTTCATTCGAACTGATACCCCATTCAATGTAAGAATGTGAAACTCCTGGAAAACTCACTAAACTTTCGTGACCTTGGAACTCAGCTAATAAATTACCAGAGATGGCCGCCACATCAATTTCTCCAGCTTCCCATAATTCAACTGCTGTATTTGGATCTTTTACCACATCGATGTGCACTTGGCTTGTTTGGATATCTGAAGCACCATAGTATTCAGGGTTTTTAGTATAAGTCCATTCTAATGTGGTGGCGCTCCACCCTTCAATCGTAAATGGCCCATTTCCTAAAAAGTGCTCACTATCAGTTCCATAAGCTTCACCAGCTGCTTCAACAGTAGCTTGATGTTGTGGATAATAATTGACATGGGTAATATAATTTAAAAAGTTAGCTTTAGGTTCTTCTAAAGTGACTTTTAATTCATAATCATTCACCACTTCAACGCCTAAAGTATCAGGTTCAGCTTCACCACTGGCGATGGCTTCGGCTCCTTTAATGACAAAGAATAAATAGGCATTCGCTGAACCGGTATCAGGACTAATTGCTCGTTGCCAAGCATATAAATAATCATTTGCTGTGACAGGTTCTCCGTTCGACCATTTAGCATCTTCTCTTAATTTAAACGTATACGTTAATCCATCTTCACTTACAGTTGGTAATTCAGCGCCTGCCGGTTGAATACTACCATCAGTAGCAATTTGTAATAAGCCCTCTCCTACTTGACGTAACGCTGTAAAAGCAACGGTATCATAAGATTTAGCCGAATCTAAAGTCGTAATCTCCGAAGATTGGGTCCAATTCAATTGTTGTTCTTCAGCTGCTTGCACCGTTAAAAGCTCGCTATGATTGAAATTAACTTGACTGACTAATCCAACTTGACTTTGTAATAATACTAACCCTGCGACACTAATTTTTAACCATTTATTTGACATATTATCTCTCCAATTCATTTAATTTGTTATTGATTTGGAGATCATTGCAATAAAAAAAGCTTCATCCCCGCATCAACGCAAAGGATGAAGTTAATAGACTCCATGGTACCACCTTTATTTACAATTTTATTACTAAAATTGCCTCTATGAGTACGGCTTTATCTAGAATTTAAGCTTATACTCGCTCTCTATAACGGGAGACCCCGGGTTACCCTTACCAATTGGCTCGAATAACAACATGACTCCAAGACCATTTTCAAAACCTCACTTTACTTGTTCACACCAACCACAAGCTCTCTTTAAAAGACTTAGCCTTTACTTATCTCTTCACCGTCAACCTTATTTAACTGTGTTTCTATCTTAAACGATGATTATCCCTTCTGTCAAGACCAAGTGATAAAAAATTTTATTTAAGGAAAGTTTTATTCGTCATTATTGTGTGATAGTTGGTCTTTAATGGCCGTTAAATCGGTACTATCTAGCACTTGATAGGTTTCATTATCAATTGTATCTAATTCAAGTGGCAGTGGGATAAAGTCAACATTCCCAAATAGATTCGGGGCCATTTCAGCTAGTTTAGTCCATTCATTTAAAGCGAAATTATGGTCTATCATAAATTTATTGGCCTTTGATAATAAAGAAAGCTGAAACATTAAATCACTCGCCGCAACTTTAGCAATCAAACCGTCGATGACTTCTTTTAAACGGTTAAATTGGGCAGTAGTATCCGAGTCTTCCAAGTTTTCTTGTAAATAAGCTTTCACTTCTGGTCCCGACAGTGTTTGTTCATTATTTGTTAAACCATCGATGTCATCAACAAACTGAGCAAACTTATCTAAATCAATGCCAATATAGCGATCTATCGGGAGCTGAATCACTGCTTGCACCGCTTGATTAGTCTCACTCACTTTAGCTTCTGAATCGCCATTAGCTAGACGCAATTTATGAGCTTGTTCTTTACTTTGTCGCTCTAAATATAATTGTGTGGGTAGCGCAACGACTACCGACTTCTTACTTTTAGGGTTGTAAGAAAAGACTAACACTAAGTCGTTTAATAATTTGACCGGTTGGTGATCTGTGGCTTTAGACTGGCCATAAAGCGCAAAGATCATACTATCTTTACCAAAAACTTTGTCGCTGTCAGGTTCTAGTGTAGACACTAAAGAATGTGGTTCACTTTCGGAAGGTTGATTAATAAATGTTCTTATTCCAAAAGTTACTGCAAATAAAGCGATGATAAGTATGAACGCTTTGAATAAAGTTTGCTTTTTCATGGTAGACACCTCCTAGGCATTTTCCCTTACTAGCATTATAACGAGCTTATACTCAAATTGGAAATGATTAACTTCTCGGTAAAAAAAATAGGGAGTGAACAAGAAGTCGAAAATCAATCGATTTTCGCTTCATCTACCACCCCCCCGCACAGTTGACTAGGTTTGAAACAAGTCCGAAGGACATTGTTTTAAGCCAGTCAACCACTGCGTAATAAATAATATCTTTAATTTACAATAAACGTTACTACTTCCTAATCCAAATACTGTTTCAACACTAAGGTTGTATATGGCTCAATTAAGAAGCTATCGATTTCACCTGTCATATGATCATCATCTAGAAAGACTTCTCCGTCGACCAACTTCATAATATAATCGCCCTGTTCTAAATCATATTTTAATGGATTTGATTGGGCATTCAAGACAATAATCATGCGTTCATTATCTTGGCGGTATTCAAAAGCAACACGTTGGTATGATGCATGTAAGATACGCATCGTACGGCCGATTTCTTCATAAGTTTTCAGTCTTAATAATGGCTCTGCTTTACGTAATTTAATTAAGTCACGCACCATTACGACGGTATGTTCATATTTTTCTTGACGTAACCAATCCATCTTGTTGATTTGATCGGCACTGTTATAACTGTCACGCACACCGAATTTAGTTCTTAAAAACTCTTGTCCGGCGTGGATAAATGGTACTCCTTGGCTTAATAAGACTGCTGTTGTCGCTAATTCATGTCGACGAATAATCGTATCTTTATCTAAACTTGGGTCAGCCGTCACTAAGCGGTCATATAAGGTATAATTATCATGCGCTTCTACATATTGAATCACTTGTCCCGGTTCAGAATATTGTCCCGTACTAATAGCCGCCATGAAGTTATCAGCTAATTTATTCTCAGTATACCAAGCACCATTAATAAAGCCTCGAGTAGTAGGGTCAAAGTCATTACCTTTTAAGGCTTCACGAATCCCATCATTGAATTGGCCTACTCGTGGCATTTCAATGGCATTATGGTGACTCGCTTTTTTATACCAAGGTAATTCGGTCATTAAGTCCCAACCTTCACCAAAAACTATAATCGATGGATCAATTTCGTCTAAGGCTTTACGGACTGCGTTCATCGTTTCAATATCATGAATGCCCATTAAGTCAAAACGGAACCCATCTAAATGGAATTCTTTAGCCCAATAAGTCACACTATCCAAGATATATTTACGCATCATTTTACGTTCAGAGGCCGTATCATTTCCTACCCCAGTACCGTTTGACAAGTAACCTTCATGCGTCGTACGGAAATAATAACCTGGTACTGTACGATTTAAACTATGATTATCTACTTCGTAAACATGATTATAAACCACGTCCATAATGACACGAATACCCGCATCATGTAGGCCTTGGATCATTTGCTTCATCTCAGTAATACGTAATAGTGGATCATAAGCATTCGTTGAGTAAGTTCCTTCTGGCGCATTATAATTTAAAGGATCATAGCCCCAGTTATATTCTGTAGGCACTTCACCTGTCTCATCAACCGTCGCAAAGTCAAACATCGGTAAAAACTCCACATGGGTAATCCCTAATTCTTTTAAATAATCGAGACCTGTTTTTGAACCTAATGGGTTTCTAGTCCCTTCTTCAATAACACCGAGATATTTACCTTTATTTTTAATGCCACTGTTGACATCCATTGAAAAATCACGAATATTGGCTTCATAAATAATCGCATCCGTTGGTGCAGAAAATGGCTCCATGCGTTCGCCCCAATTTTCAGGGTTAGTACGTGGTAAATCAACGACGACCGAACGTTTTCCATTGACAGTAACGGCGCGCGAATAAGGATCCACTGAACGACGACTTGTCCCATCGGTATAGAATAATTCATAACGATAAGTTAAACCATGACAATCGCCTTCAACTTCTGTTTGCCAAATATGTAACTCATCATTCAACATCATTGGAATAATTTTCTTAGCTGGTGCATAGTTATCTTCATAAACAATTAAATTTACTGCCATTACAGTAGGCGCCCATAAATGAAAGGCGGTTTTTTCTTTAGTATATAAAGCACCTAATGGCCCATCATACGCTAACTTTTCTAACTCTTGAATCTCGGGACTTTCAATATATAATTTTGTTTGTGGTTGGGGAATGAATTCATCCAACACTAGCGGTTTGTAACGTTCCACTCTCGACACATCCTTTTTTATTTCGCCCACCTATTATAACAGATTTTTAACAGGATTTCGACCTTGTTAAAAGCACATAATTGCCTCTATTAAGGTATTTAATGGGCATCTCATAATATTTTCATAGCAGTTAAACTGAAATTAATCTTACAGTTTAATTATAGTATGTAATTTTCAATTCTTTGTGAACCCACTCACGCACAAAGCTTATATTAATTATTAATTAAACCTTTTCAAACAGCTATTTGCTTGTGGATTTATTGGGAATACAAAGTCTAATCATACGGAAATTTTTCAGATAGTCAAGTAGTTAGATAACGAAAATGAGTCTTTAGTCGGCTTTCTTTGATTAATTAATTGTCAAAACATAAAACATTGTGCATTAGGCGGTGGAACAAAAGTAGAAAGTCAAATGTTTTCCACTTACTCTAGCCACTCCCACATAGTCGAGACCACTCAACCACTGCGCTTTT
>NZ_BCQX01000086.1 GCF_001552295.1 Globicatella sanguinis NBRC 15551
CGAAAATTATTTGATTTTCTACTTCTGGTCCACTCCCTTATTGAATGATGATAATTTAAAATGTATTGAAATTATTTGAATTCGCTTTAAAATCTCGTACAATGGAGTTAGTTGAAAGTTGAGTTCTATTAATTAAAAGGTGTTTTAATAAGGGAATTCGATTATTGTCACAAAGATCATTGAATGAAAAGGAGGCAATTATGCGTTATTTTGAAGAGCAAATAGGTGAAAATGGAGCTGTCGCTAAATTTTATTTACATGAAGCTAATCCTGAAATTGATGGTGACCGTTTATATCCGGTGATGGTGTTATGTCCTGGCGGAGGTTATATGTTTACCTCAAACCGTGAATCTGAAATGGTTGCATTGCAATTTTTTGCGAAAGGTTTTCAAGTAATGGTCGTACATTATGCAACCGAAGGGGTTCAAGCATTTAATGCTGAATTAGCAAATTGGCCAGACGCTCCTATTAGTCAATATCCTAATCCTTTAGTAGAGTTGGCTATAGCGATGACAATTCTTAAAGAAAATGCAGAGGAATGGTCGATTAATGAAGAATATATTGTCGTCGGAGGTTTTTCTGCCGGTGGTAATTTAGCGGCGCAATTAGGGGTGCATTGGCATGAAGAGTGGTTAGCACAATTAGTTGGCAAATCAAATGAATTATACCGACCAACCCATTTAGTGTTAATTTATCCAGCTTTAACAATTCTTTCAACGGTGAGACCTGAATATGGTCAATCGGTGAATCCAATGATGTATGCGATTACCGGTAAAGCAGAAAATACCGAAGTTGAATTGGCTGATTTAAAACCGACGAATTTTGTTAATGATATGACACCACCTAGTTTCATCTGGCATACACGAGAAGATGATGTGGTGCCTGTTACTGATTCAATCGAGTTTGCTTTAGCTCTAGAAGAATATAAGATTCCTTATGAATTGCATATTTTCGATAAAGGTAAACATGGACTATCACTGGCGAATATCTTAACCGGTCGTCAAACTGCTAATTCAAATTATCAAGCAAGTAAATGGATTGACTTATTACTTGAATGGTTAGCGCCAACCAAAACGGCTCCAAATCGTTTCTTTGATTATACTGAATAGATTTTACCGTGGCTTACAATTCTTTAAAAAAATACAAACTAACCTCTCGCCAGCCCTTCATCAGGCATAGCGAGAGGTTTTAGTTCATATTTCTGTATTCTGGGTGACTTTTTCCACTTCACTAGGATTATAGCCGTAGTATTTTTTGAATGATTTTGAAAAGTAGAGGGGATCAGCGTAACCGACGGAGAGTGCGACGATTTTGACGGTTAAGTCTGAACTTTCTAAGAGTTGTTTGGCTCTGTTCATGCGCACTTTCGTTAAATAATCTTTCGGTGTCATTTGCTCGTATTCTTTAAAAATAGTGGAAAGATAACTGCGGTTGACTCCTAATAATTCAGCGATATAGTTAACGTTTAATGTTTCATTCCCGTATTGTTTATCTATGATCGTTCTCGCTTCAAAATATAATTGTTGAGTTGATTTTTGTTTAGAAGCTTCTTTCGGTGGAAATTGATGGGCGATTAAATATAATACTTCATATATTTTGGATAAAATTTGTAAAGTTTCAATCGAATAATAATCTTTAGTAATATTCTGGGTAACGATAAATTTAATTGTTTCACCAATTAATTTGGTATCTTCGAAATCCTTCGAAATAGCATAACCGTCTTGCATTAAAGTCGACAACTTAAAATAATCCGCAACCTTGGTGCCACTAAGCCCCAACCAATAATAAGACCACGGCTCATTAATATCGGCTTCATAATACAATAATTCATTTTCTTTCAATAAAAATAAATCGCCAGCTTTTAGATGATAGGTTTTGCCATTATAGATAAATTGGCCTTTCCCTTCTTCAATATAATGGAGTACATAATTATCACGAATGGCGGGGCCAAAACCATATTTAGGTGGACATTTTTCATAGCCGCAAAAGTCCATCATTAAATCGACTGAACCTTGATGCAATTCATAATAAACTAGACTACCGCCTTCAATCTTCTTGTTTAACACTCGTAACCCCTCCTAACCACATTAAATTATACCTAACATTATTCCATGTCGCAACCTAACATAATTCTATTTTAGAAAACGAATACACAAGGTATGATAGTGTTAACAACAAATAGGAGGCAAAATGATGAGCATTCAAGTGGAAGAAACATTATTTTATATTCATGGCAAAAACACATCTATCATTATTGAAAATGTTAATGGGTATTTATTATTAAGACATGTAGGACGTCGGGTAAACCAATATCATCAATCAAATGCAGTCTTTGAAAAAGATCATGCTTTTTCTGGTAACCCGGAACCTCATAATCGTACTTTTAGTTTTGATACTCAGCGTCAGGTGATTGGACAACATGGTTTGGGTGATTTCCGCCAACCCTCTTTAAAAGTGCAACATCATCAAAATGAAGTGACAGATTTTAAATTAGCGGACTACGAAATTGTGAAAGGTAATGTGGCACTCACAACGTTACCAACAGTTCACTCTTTCAATGATGCAGAGTCGATTATTTTCAATTTAGTAGATGAGGTTGCTAAAGTCAGCTTAAAACTAATCTATACCGCCTCAGCAACCGAAGATACGATTTTAGTGCATCAAGTATTCGAAAATATGGGCGAAGAACCGGTCGTTTTACACCGATCTTTGAGTGCGATGTTCGATGTGCCAGCTAAAGCGTATGATGTTATTACTTTACAAGGTGCTTATGCCAGAGAGAAGACCGTTCGTCGTCAACCGGTCACGCAAGGATTCTATAAAGTAGGATCGAATCGTGGTGCCTCAGGACATGGCCAAACGCCTGCTTTAATTTTGGCCGATAGCCAGACAACGGAACAAGCGGGTGAAGCCTTTGCATTACAACTCATTTACTCAGGTAATTTCCAAACCTTTGTAGAACAAAATCAGTTAAATGAAGTGCGAGTGGCAATCGGTTTAAATGATGATAATTTTAGTTGGCAATTAAATCCAGGTGAACAATTCGAAACACCGGTCGCTTTATTCAGCTATAGTGCTAATGGGTTGAATGCTTTATCAGATGAATCGCGTCGTTTCGTTCAAAATCATATTATTCCCGCAACTTTTGCACACGAATTAAGACCGATTTTAATCAATAATTGGGAAGCGACTTATTTCGATTTCAATGGTGAGAAATTATTGGCTTTAGCCGATGAAGCAGTGGCTTTAGGTATCGAACTATTTGTCTTAGATGATGGCTGGTTTGGCAATCGTTTTGATGATAATCGTGCTTTAGGCGATTGGTGGGTCAATGAAGAAAAATTAGGGGGCACCTTAAAAGCGCTCATTGATGAAGTGCATCAACGTGGTTTGAAATTTGGGATCTGGGTTGAACCGGAAATGATTTCTGAAGATAGTGATTTATATCGCAACTATCCAGACTGGGCGATTCAAGTGCCGAACCGCAGTCATACTTATTCGCGTAATCAATTGGTCTTAGATTTATCCAATCCAGAAGTGGTAGCATATTTAAAAACGACATTCGATCAATTGCTAGAAAATCATGAGATTGATTATGTTAAATGGGATATGAACCGTAATATCACGAAAATTGGTAATGGCACAACTTATCTTGAGACCAAAGCGCAATCCCATGCTTATATGTTAGGGTTGTATGACTTGGTGTCTTACTTAACGGAAAAACATGACAATATTTTATTTGAAAGTTGTTCAGGTGGTGGCGGGCGTAATGATTTAGGAATGTTACGCTATTTCCCACAAGTTTGGGCGAGTGATGATACGGATGCGATGGCACGCTTACCAATTCAATATGGTTCATCGTACTTGTATCCAACAATTTCAATGGGAGCGCATGTGTCTGTTTCACCAAACCATCAATTGGGCAGAACCACACCGATTGAAACACGAGGGCATGTCGCGATGATGGGGAATTTAGGTTATGAATTAGACTTAACGAGTCTTTCAGCAGCAGATAAAGCCGTTATTAAAGAACAAGTGGCAGCTTATAAAAAGATTCGTCCAATCATTCAATTAGGGAAACAATATCGCTTGATTAATCCTGAAGCAGATTCTAATGAAGCAGCAGTGCAATTTAATTATCAAGACCAAGTGGTGGTCACTTATGTTCGTATTTTATCAACGATTGAAACCATTGAAACGACGGTTAAATTAGTCGGACTCGAGGAGGATAGTTTGTATCAATTAGTAGACAGTGATACAGTATATTCAGGAGCAGAGTTAATGTATGCAGGTCTTACAATGGCGTTGCCTCAAGGAGATTTCTTAACGAAACAACTCCATTTTATAAAAAAATAGGAAGTGAATGAGATGAAAGGAAAAAGCAAGTTATTAAAAGCAGGCATCTTATGCTTAGCGAGTTTAAGCTTAGTGGGATGTGGAAAAGATGACGGCTTAACAGCAGATGGTAAGGTTGAAATTGAATACTTCAATCAAAAGAAGGAAATGACAGATACCATTAGAGAAATTGCGCAAGATTTTGAAGCGCAAAATCCAGACATCAAAATCAAAGTCGTCGATGTTCCTTCACCTGGTGATGTGTTAAAGACACGAGTATTAGCAGGGGACTTACCAGATGTGATGAATACTTATCCACAAAGTTTGGAATTACAAGAATGGGCTAAAGCCGGCTATCTTGAAGATGTCAAAGATCAACCTTTTATGAAAAATTTAAAAGAGGGTTATGCTGAAAACTATGAAGTAGAAGGTGGTATTTACAATGTACCACTAAGTGCCAATATGTACGGTTTTTATTATAACGCGACGAAATTTAAAGAGTTAGGATATGAAGTACCTGAGACATGGGCTGAGTTTGAAGCTTTAGTGGATCAAATGATTGCGGATGGCCAAGTGCCTTTTGCGATTGCGGGTAGTGAAGGCTGGACTTTAAATGGCTATCATCAATTAGCGATTGCGACCGTCACGGGTGGTTTCCAACCAGCGAATGATTACTTACGTTTTTCTCAACCTAACTCGATT
This sequence comes from Globicatella sanguinis NBRC 15551, assembly GCF_001552295.1. Classification (GTDB taxonomy): domain Bacteria; phylum Bacillota; class Bacilli; order Lactobacillales; family Aerococcaceae; genus Globicatella; species Globicatella sanguinis. The sequence goes on from NZ_BCQX01000086.1 coordinate 5,038, forward strand.
TCAGCCGATGATGAAATTTTAAAAGCGGATGCTCAGCGTTTAGATTTATTAAGACGTCCAGGGGCAATGCAACAAAACTGGCAAGGGGCGTCTTATACCGATGCTTTAGCAACCTTTGCTAGAGGAGATGCGTTAATGACCGTTAATGGTTCATGGGCGTTGACAATGATTAACGAGCAAGAACCTCAATTTGAAGTAGCGACCTTCCCATTCCCAGGTAATAATCCGGGAGAAAGCTTAACGATTGGTTCGGGAGACTTCGCTTTATCGATTTCTGCTACGACACCACATAAAGAAGAAGCACTTCGATTTGTCGAATACTTGACGACACCAGAAGCGATGCAAAAATATTATGATGTCGATGGCTCACCCGTAACGGTTAAAGGTGTTAAAATGAAAGAAGATTCTGAATTAGCTGGTTTAGCTCAATATGCTTTTACGGATAAACATATTGTCTGGTTAGCACAAAATTGGACGAGTGAGAATGATTATTATACTTTAACCACCAATTATTTAACGACCGGTGATTTAGAGCGCATGGCACAAGATTTAAATGCTTTCTTTAATCCAATGAAAGCCGATGTAAAGTAGGAGGAGTACAATGAAAAAGTTTTTATCTAAATATTGGGGCTGGGCTTTTCTAGCAATTCCCATCCTCTTACAAATTATATTTTTCTATTTTCCGATGATTCAAGGAGCCTTCTACAGTTTAACTAACTGGACGGGGTTAACCTATAATTTTGAATTTGTGGGGTTAAATAATTACAAAATATTAATGACCGATACAAAATTTATGTCAGCGATTGGGTTTACGATTATTTTAACGATAGCCTTAATTGCCGGTGAAATTGTCTTAGGGATTTTATTGGCGCGCGCCTTAAATTCCAAAATTAAAGGCCAAACCTTCTTTAGAGCATGGTTCTTCTTCCCGGCAGTGTTGTCAGGTTTGACGGTTTCATTAATTTTTAAACAAGTCTTTAACTATGGTTTACCGGCAATTGGCAATGCCTTAGGAATAGAGTGGCTACAAGTCAGTCTTTTAGGAACTAAATGGGGTGCGATTTTTGCCGTTATCTTTGTCATGTTATGGCAAGGGGTAGCGATGCCGATTATTATTTTCTTATCTGGTTTACAAAGTATTCCCCAAGAAATTATTGAAGCAGCCCGTGTTGATGGGGCGGATCAAAAACATATTTTCTGGTCGATTGAATTACCTTATTTAATACCAAGTATTACGATGGTGTTTATTATGGCTTTAAAAGCAGGGTTAACCGCTTTTGATCAAATCTTTGCTTTAACGGGTGGTGGACCCAATGATGCGACCACACCATTAGGTTTATTAGTTTATAATTATGCGTTCAAGAGTAATCAATATGGCTATGCTAATGCGATTGCCTTAGTTTTATTTGTAATTATCGGATTGATTTCAATTTTACAAATCCGTCTCTCAAAACGTTATGAAGTACAATAGAAAGGGTGAGCACTAATGAAAAATGAAGCATCAAAACGCAACACTTGGCAATATGGCTTATTAATAATTGGTGGAATTCTCATTCTTATTCCATTGTTGGTAACCATTTTAAGTTCATTTAAAACAACTAAAGATATCGTCGATAATTTCTTTAGCTGGCCTAAACCATTTATTTTAGATAACTATCAGACATTATTAGAGGATGGTATTAAAGATTATTTCTTAAACTCAACCATTATTACAGTAGTGTCACTATTGGCTGTCACGTTAGTTATTCCGGCAGCAGCCTTCTCGATTGCTCGTAATATGAGTAAAAGAAAAGCTTTTGCGATTATGTATAGTTTGTTAATTTTAGGAATCTTTGTACCGTTCCAAGTCATCATGATTCCGATTACCGTGATGATGAACCGTATTGGTATGGCCAATATGTGGGGGTTAATTTTGTTATATTTAACTTATGCTATCCCACAAACTTTATTCTTATATGTTGGTTACATTAAAGTGAGTGTACCAGAAAGTATGGATGAAGCAGCTGAGATTGATGGAGCGGATAAACTCACAACATATCGTAAAATTATTTTTCCGATGTTAAAACCGATGCATGCGACGACCATGATTATTAATGCTTTATGGTTCTGGAATGACTTTATGTTACCATTATTAATCTTGAATAAAGATTCGAGAATGTGGTCCTTACCGCTATTCCAATATAATTATACAGGACAATACTTCAATGATTTTGGTCCAAGCTTTGCCTCTTATATCGTGGGGATTGTGACCATCACATTGGTTTACTTAGTCTTCCAAAAACACATTATTGCGGGTATGAGTAATGGGGCAGTTAAATAATCATTGCGAGTATTAATCTGACTCGTTATTAGTTAAAAAAAGTGAAACTGGTGTTTGTAATATAACACCAGTTTTTCTATAATAAAGATAGAAATGAAACGTTATAAATTTTTTATAAGATTGAGGAGGTCAGTATATGAAAGAACAATTGTTATCGTTAATTGAACAAGGGTTTCCAACGATGGAAGAACCGATGCCACGTGGTGATATGCCGGGTGATAAAATCTTTTACTCAGAGGATTCATTCGACAAAGCCCAAACACTTTATAAAGAATTAATCTCAAGGGTTGATTTTGAAACAGAAGATAAAATTATCATATCAGTCAGTGGTGGATCTGGATCGGGTAAAACGACCTTGGCATCTATTCTAGCATTTTATTTTGAAAAAGCAGGTGTTGGCACTTATATTTTATCGGGAGATAATTATCCTCATCGTATTCCTGAATACAATGATGCGGAACGCGTTCAAATTTGCCGAGATGCTGCCCAAAAAGCTTTGGTAGAACAAGGCCTTTATAATGACGAGATAAAAGCGGTCTTAGATAATATTTATCAAGTGTTCAATGATGGCAGTTTGGACTATTTATCTCAATATGATTGGTATCAAACTTATCATTTAGCTGGAAAGAGAGCTTTAGCTGATTATTTGGGCACCGATAAGGAATTAAATATCCCGGCGATTAATCGTGTCTTAAAAGAATTTAAAGAGGGCCATGACCACATTTGGTTAAAACGAATGGGACGCACACCAGATGCTTTATGGTATGACCAGGTCGATTTTTCAAACAAAAAAATAATGATTTTAGAGTGGACCCATGGTAATCACGCAGATTTAAGAGGGATTGATTTTAGACTGTTTTTAAATAGCACCCCAGCAGAAACAATGGCCTATCGTAAATTAAGAGCCCGTGATGGTCATGCGGACAGTGCTTTTGTCACGATGGTTCTTGGTATTGAACAAGAGAAATTACACCAACAAAGTCCAATGGCCGATTTAATCTTCTCAAAAGAGGGCGTCGTGTTAGATTATGATCAATATTTATCATTAATTGAAGGAGCGTAAACCGATGAATATTCAACCAATGTTAAATGTATATCCCGATAGTTTAGCTGAAAAATTAGAAGGGACGGTCGATTTTTTAGCGCGCCCTGAAGTAAAAGGCGCGTTTCAATCCGTTTATATCCTTCCTAGCTTTTATCATTCTGATTTAGACCGTGGCTTTTCAGTTATTGATTATGGCTTGAATCAAACTTTAGTGAGTGAACAGGACCTTCAATCTTTAGCGACTTTAGGCGTAAAGACGAAATTGGACTTCATCTTGAACCATGCTTCTGTCTTATCACCACAATTTCAGTCTATTGTTGAAGAGGGCAGTCACTCACCTTACTATGATTTCTTTATCGATTGGAATAAATTTTGGCAAGGACATGGTGAAATGACTGCAGAAGGGTATATTCAACCGGCTGCAGAATTTACTAACAAAATGTTCTTCCGTAAACCAGGCTTACCTATTTTAACGATTAGAACCAAAAATAATGAGCGATTGACTTTTTGGAATACCTTTTATCAAGAAAAAAAGTACCCACAAGTGACTACGCAACAATGGATGAAAGCATTGGCTATTCAATATGATCAAGCAGCAAGCATTCATGAAAAAGTACAAGCCCATCTTGAAGCGGATGCGCCATTGTCTGAATTAGATTTAGGAGCTTTGAATGCGTATTTGACCCCTGTTAAAGACTATTTAGAAACACATTGTGAATATTTAGGGCAAATGGATTTAAATATCAAATCTCCCTTAGTTTGGGAATTTTATGCGCAAACCTTAGACCAATTAAAAGCCTATGGAGCTAGTATCGTGCGTTTGGATGCTTTTGCTTATGGCCCGAAAGAAGTAGGAGAGCGCAATTTCTTAAATGATCCTGGAACCTGGGAATTATTGGATAAAGTGAGCCAATTAGCTAAAGAACGTGAGCTAACATTATTACCCGAAATCCATGAAAGCTATGAAGTAAAAATCCATGAGAAAATTGGCAACGAGGGCTATTTAGTTTATGACTTTTTCCTACCCGGATTAATTTTAGATACGATTGAAGGACAAAATGCTGAGCACTTAGCAACATGGATTGACGATATTTTAACGAAAGACCTAAAAACGGTCAACATGTTGGGCTGTCATGATGGGATCCCTTTATTAGACTTAAAAGGCTTATTACCAGAAACTCGTATTCAAGAATTGATTGACACTGTTGTCGGACGTGGTGGATATGTGAAGAATCTTCACGGCCAAAAAAATGTTTATTATCAAGTCAATGCGACTTACTTTAGTGCATTAGGCGAAGATGAGACCAAAATGATGTTAGCCCGTGCCATCCAACTCTTTATGCCAGGAAAACCACAAATTTGGTATTTAGATATTTTTGCTGGATCAAACAATCATGAAGCAGTTGCTAGAGCAGGGGCAGGTGGCCATAAAGAAATTAACCGTACGAATTTATCAGCGAAGGATATAGAAGCAGGCCTCATGAAAAAAGTGGTGAAAGATCAACTGGCATTGATCAAATTTAGAAGTCAATTTGAAGCCTTTAATGAGGACGCAACAATTCATTATGATGTAAAAGACACTCATCTATCAATCGAATGGCAATATAATGGTGCCAAAGCATTGATGACAGTGGACTTAAGTCAACCAACAAGCTTATTGGTGAGTGGTACCTCAGCTGATGGAACAACCGTCTTTGAGTATCAGGGATAATTATTTTAAATTAAATTTAGCACCAAAGTGGGAGTAGACCAGAAGTAG
>NZ_BCQX01000087.1 GCF_001552295.1 Globicatella sanguinis NBRC 15551
TTAAATACATTATACCATCTATTTAGTGAAAACATTAACGATAACCTAGTAAAATCAACAAAAAGAGCTGTCTATTTCGCTAATTCCTCCTAGGTATTAATACCGAGGTTTCCTTAGCTGACAGCTTGTATATGAAAATCATGAGTCGTTTACTATGACGAGGATAGAAAGAGCACTAGAAATTATGATGTTAATTCAGCGCTATAATATATATTATAAATAATTTTCAATATTTGGAATAATGGCAATACCTTTTGTTCCTCGTCCTGTATGAGTTCCCACTACAGGTCCCAAAGCTGAAACCGAAGAGGTGATTCCTGGATGCTCAGCAACAATTTGCATTTCAACCTTTTTAATTTCGTCATACGCGTCTCCATGCGCAAAAGCAATACTAATCCCTTTCGGATATTTGTCGATTGCTTCTTGAACTAATTCAGACCACCGCTTAAACACTCGTTTATTGGTTCTAATTTTTTCAAACAAAACAATTTTACCCTCTTGATCAAAATAGAGTAATGGTCGTATTTGTAATACACCACCTAAGAGGGCACTTGTGGCAGTTAATCGGCCACCTTTTACTAAGTTGGTTAAATCTTCAACCATTAAATAAATACGACTTTCATTAGCCAACCAATTTAATTTATTCGCAATAAGTGAAGAGTCTTCTCCTTGATCAATCATTTTTAAAGCCGCTCTTACTAGACCTTCCATCGTCACAGAAGCTCCCTTGGAATCAATACAATAGGCTTGTATTTTATCTTGATACTCACTGGTAACCATTACCGCGGTTTGATAAGTACCACTAATCCCTGCTGATAAATGAATACAAAAAACGGTTTGATATCCCTCAGCTACTAAGTGATCAAGCAACTCATAATATTTACCTACTTGTGGTTGAGAGGTGGTAGGTAGTTGAGTTTCTTTACTTAAACGATCATAGAATAATTTTAATTGTGCTGGTTCACAGGTATCACTGATGACAGTGCCATCACTAAAATTAACTGTTAAATCAATTGTATAAACATTTGATAGTGAATTTAATTCTTCAGACAGATAGCCTACACTATCGACAATTAATGCAGTTTTCATTGATTACCTCCTCTTTATGATTTATTTTTTATTGGAATATAGACCGTGTCTTCACCAATTTTTTCCCAAGTCAGTTGTCCATTAAATAATGAAATTAACTCTTCTTCTACTGTTTTTGCACTTTCGATATTAACAGCTAATTGATAATTGACTTGGTCGGTATATATTGTATCAAGGATAGTGATAGGATGCTCGGTTTTATTGAGAAAATAATTAAAAGTATCTACTGAAGGATAACCAATAATTAAAGAAATCCGCATCTGACTAATATTAGCGACGATTTCTGCCTCTTTTAAAGCTTCACTCACTGAATTACCATAAGCTCGAATTAATCCGCCAGTCCCTAATTTGATACCTCCAAAATAGCGAACTACCACAGCCAATATATTGGTTAATTGATGATGCTTTAGCACCTCTAACATTGGTACGCCCGCTGTGCCACTAGGTTCGCCATCATCACTCATTCTTTGAATGGAAAAATCTTCCCCTATTACAAAGGCTGAACAGTGATGATTCGCTTTATGATGTTCTTTACGAATAGTTTTCAATTTTTCTTCAACTTCGGCCTCAGTCTTAACAGGGACCAAATAAGTTATAAAGCGTGATTTTTTTATTTCCATTTCAGAAACAAATTCTTTTAAAATAGTACGAAAATTCTCGGACAATTGATCCCTCCTAATGAGTTGCAACAGGAATTATTGCCATTCCTTTGACACCATTTCCACCGTGTACGCCTACTACTGGTGTCAAATAACCTATGCCAAAGGATTTTATTTGAGGAAATTTCTTTTTCATTGTTTCTTGAACAGCTGCGACCGCTTCATAAGCGTCTCCATGAGCAAATCTTAAATGAATGCCATTAGGAAACTTTTGCAATGCATTTTCAACAATTTCTTCCCAACGCTTATAAACTTTCTTCTCTGTTCTAATTTTTTCGATTACTTGAACTGCTCCCGTATCAGTAAATTCTAATAATGGTTTTATTTGCAGTAAGGACCCTAAAAAAGCATTGGCAGATGATAAGCGTCCTGATTTTACTAGGTTATTCAAATCTTCAATGACCATATAAATATGAGATTCTTCAGCTAGCCAATTTAATTTTTCATTAATCTCTTCAAAAGTAAGCCCCATATTTTGCATCTCTAACGCCTGTTCTAACATATTCTCAATTACAACAGAAGTGCCTTTTGAATCAATCGCTGTGACCATTAAACGATCTGAATATTCATTTAAAACCATTTGCGATGTTTGAAAAGTGCCGCTTAACTGACTAGACAAATTAATCACAATGACTGCTTGGTAATTATTTGCTATTAATTGATCCATTAATTGGTAGTATTCACCAGGTGACGGTTGCGCAGTAGTGGGTAATTGAGTTTCTTCTTTTAAACGTTGATAAAAAGCTTTTACTTTTGAATTTTCTGTTGAATCCTCATACACATCGCCATTGGCAAAATTAATCGTTAAATTTAAAACATAAACATCTGGATGTTGTTTTAATTCGTCTTTTAATCCAGCCGTACTGTCTACAATATAAGCTATTTTCATTCTATCATCCTTTCCTATTTATTTTGTTTAGATAATTTATTCATTGTTACCATTAAAATGATTAAAATGATTCCGGTTACGATTAACCAAATTACACGATAATTAGGCCAGATATGTGAAAAGATTGCAATTAAAGAAAAGATAATCGTGATACAAATCATTGATAAAACCACTTGTCTCTTTGAAAAACCGAATCTTAACAATCGATGATGTAAATGCTCGCGATCGGCTTGACCAATCGGTTTATTCGTTAAGAATCGTCTCATCATCGCATAACTTGCATCAAACAATGGAACCATATAGATTAAAACAGGTACTATTAATGAAAATAAACTAGCATTTTTCAAATTTGAAACCGATAAAGCAGCATACATGAAGCCAATAAATAAAGCCCCAGTATCCCCTAAATAGATTCTTGCCGGTACCCAATTAAAAGGTAAAAAACCTAAAATAGCACCTGTTAATAAGATTAACATTGTCAGAAATGCCATTCTAATGGACAAACTAAAAAAGTAAGTCGTAATAATTAAGGTAATTAAACTGACAATGGATACTGAGCAAGCTAAACCATCAACGCCATCAATCAGATTTACCGCATTGGTCACCGCATAAATCCACATAATAGTAGCAGAATAGGATAATATTTCAAAAAATAAAGGACTCGCTTCAGGTAATAATGCAGAAGAAAATTCAATGCCTGCTTTAAAATACAATAGATTCGCAGCTAATAGAATCCCGATAGTTTTTTGTATCGGATTTAATTCAATCGTATCATCAATAATCCCCACGATTAGGATGACAATCGAGGCAATGAACAACCAAAATTGATTACTTGACGATAATAATTGAGGTATTGTGAAAATAGACCCGATCCAAAAACTTAAAAATATGGCAATCCCACCATAACTGGCAACTTTTTTTTGACTCTCTTGAATTTGATGTGGATCCTTATCGAGCCACTTTTTTCTTTTAGCAATATGTAATAGTACAGCTGTTAGTACAAAAGATAAAAGAGTTACTTGTAAGAAGGCCGTTCCTATTTGGCTTAGCATCTCACTGTCTCCTTTCTACCAACTTATTAATTTTTCCAAAAATCATCGAAAATGGTAATAGGTAAATGACGTTTATGTTGCGATTTAAGGTACCATTTTTCGATTGTTTCTGCGTCTTGTTCTGATACTTCTTTACCCGTTAAATAATCATCAATGGCTTGATACGTTACTCCTAAAGCCACTTCATCAGCAATCATCGGTTTATTTTCTTCTAAATCCGCTGTAGGAACTTTTAAATATAATCGTTCTGGTGACTGAAGTTCTTTCATTAATTCTCGTCCTTGGCCTTTAGTTAAGCGCCATAATGGTGTGATATCAGCGGCACCATCGCCAAATTTGGTATAAAAACCGGTTACGGCCTCCGCGGCATGATCGGTACCAATCACAGCCCCAGCCATTTGTCCGGCAATCGCATACTGGACAATCATTCTTTGACGAGCTTTAATATTTCCTTTATTGTAATCACTAATCTCTAATGGATTCATTTCCAATGCTTTAACCATCGCATCAGTGCTCTCTTTAATATTAATAGTCATTATTTGATCAGGTTGAATGAATTCAAGCGCCGCTATAGCATCCGCTTCATCATTTTGAACTCCATAAGGTAGACGAACTGCTATAAATTGATAACTTTGATCACCGGTTTCTGCTCTGATTTCTTCTATCGCTAATTGAGCTAAACGACCGGCTAGACTTGAATCTTGTCCACCACTAATTCCTAAAACATAAGTTTTTAAAAATGGATGTGCCATTAAATATTCTTTTAAGAAATCAATGGTACGTCTTACTTCTTGCTTTGGATCGATCGTAGGAGCAACATGCAAAGCGCTAATAATTTCCTGTTGTAAAGGACGCATTATTGATCACCTTTTTCCATTTTTTTAACTTGACTGTCGATTTTTGAACGAATGTCTTTAATACTTGCCATTTTTTCATCATATAATTTTTGAGATAAGTCTACCGGATATTGTTCAGGGTTTAAAATCCGTTTGTATTCATCCCATAATGCATTAATCGATTTATTAGCGTAGTCTTTCACTTCAGATAATGAAGGAACTTCATATACTAACTCACCCTTTTTAAAGACCTCAACTAATAATGGCTTAGCAGTAAAGTCTTTAACTGTCTTATTGATATATGTATGTACCGGATGGAACATAAAAAGTTCATCTAATAAATCGGGACGTTCATCAATTAAAGCAACATAATCACCTTCGGATTTGCCATCACGATTACGTGTAATACGCCAAACTTGTTTCACACCTGGAGTCGACATTTTTTCAGCATTACTTGAAATTTTCATTGTTGGTACCATTTCACCATTTTCATCCTCAATGCTGACTAATTTATATACCGCTCCTAGTGAAGGTTGATCGAAAGCAGTAATAATTTTAGTCCCAACACCCCAATCATCAATTTTTGCCCCTTGCATTCTTAAGTTAAGAATCGTTTTTTCATCTAAATCATTAGAAGCAATAATGTGAGCATCTGGGAAACCTGCCTCATCTAATTGTTCACGAATTTTTTTTGATTGATAAGCCATGTCACCAGAGTCAATTCGAACTCCTAAGAAATTAATTTTATCACCCATTTCACGTGCTACACGGATAGCAGTGGGTACACCTGAACGTAATGTATCATAAGTATCCACTAAAAATACAACATTTTTATGTGATTCAGCATATTTTTTAAATGCAGTATATTCATCACGATAGGCTTGTACTAAAGAATGAGCGTGAGTACCGGAAACAGGAATACCGAATAATTTTCCAGCACGAACATTACTAGTAGAATCAAACCCTCCAATATAAGCAGCGCGCGTGCCCCAAATAGCTGCTTCCATTTCTTGAGCACGACGGGTTCCAAATTCTGATAACTTATCATTCTCACCAATCACACTACGCATACGAGAGGCTTTAGTGGCAATCAATGTTTGGAAATTTAAAATATTGAGTATCGCAGTTTCAACGATTTGACATTGACCTAAAGGCCCTTCAATTTGAATTAAAGGTTCGTTTGCAAAACATAGTTCTCCTTCAACCAAACTTCTCACGGTACAAGTAAATTTGAAATCACGTAAATAGTCTAAAAATTCCTGTGGATATAAGTCTAAGCTTTCTAAATATTCAATATCAGTTTTTGAAAAACGCAAATTACTTAAATATTGAACGATTCGTTCTAATCCTGCAAAAACAGCATATCCATTTTCAAAAGGATTTTTTCTAAAATAGGCTTCAAATACCGCTTGTCGATCAGCTGTATTGTCATCCCAATACGTTTTTAACATATTTATTTGATATAGGTCAGTATGTAATGATAAACTATCATCCGTATAATTAAACATAATATACTCCTTCATTATTAACGTCAATTTAATCTTTATTTTGACTTTTACTTTTGTTCATTATACCACATCTAATTAGTCAAGTTCCATGAAGAGCCTTAGTTTCTATAGAGAAAGCCTTGCTGGGCGCACCGAAAAAACCTTTCAAACTTCGTAAATTGGTTTGAAAGGTTTTATTAATGGATTAACTATTTAACTCAAATTAATCCAAAATATTGAATTTTTCGCTAAATAATGGACTGACAGAACGATTTTCATGGATTCGACGAATGGCTTCTCCCACTAACTGACTAACGGAAATAATTTCAATTTTATCAATTTTCTTTTCTTCCGGTAAGACAATTGAATCGGTAATAATCACTTTTTCAACTGGCGCTGCTTCTAATTTTTCTTTTGCATTGCCTGATAAAATAGCGTGAGTACAACAAATATAAACTTCTTTAGCACCTTTTTCTTTTAAGGCATTAGCGGCTAAAGTAATCGTTCCAGCTGTATCAATCATATCATCAATAATAATACATTTTTTTCCTTCAACATCCCCAACGATATTCATGATTTCCGCAACATTTGGACGTGGACGGCGTTTATCAATAATCGCAATCGGAGATTTTAAAAATTCTGCTAATTTTCTAGCGCGAGTAACACCACCATGGTCAGGGGAAACGACTACGCAATCATCCCCATGTAAATTATTTTCTAAGAAATAATTCGCTAATAAAGGTGCTCCCATTAAATGGTCTACTGGAATATCAAAGAACCCTTGAATTTGAGCTGCATGCAAGTCTAATGCTAAAATACGAGAAGCTCCGGCCATCGTCAACATATTCGCTACTAACTTAGCTGTAATCGGCTCTCTTGATTGGGCTTTGCGGTCTTGTCTCGCATATCCATAATAAGGAATCACAATATTAATTGTTTTTGCACTTGCACGACGTAAAGCATCAATCATAATCATTAATTCCATTAAATGATCACTTACAGGGAATGAAGTCGATTGGACGATATAAACATGATCCCCACGAACACTTTCTTCAATATTTACTTTAATTTCACCGTCAGAAAAATGAGAAATTGTTAATTGTCCTAATTCAATTCCTACTTCTTCTGCAATTTTTTCTGCTAAGGGTCTATTTGAACTTAATGAAAAAATCTTCAACTTTGGATCTTTATAATGTACTTTTGTCACGAAATGAACCTCCATTTAATTTTGATCTATTTTCTGACGCTTTTTTTTTTGTAATTTTTCCCAATAGCCTGGAATATTTTTTTGTTCAGATCTTGAAATGACTAATGATTCTGATTCAACATCTTTGATTACCGTTGTGCCGGCCGCAACAAATACTTTTTCGCCAATATTAACAGGTGAAACAATATTCGCATTGCATCCAATAAAGGCATCTTTTCCAACATGCGAACGATGTTTATGTTTACCATCATAATTCACAAAAATGGTACCGCATCCCACATTAATATTTTCTTCTAAATCAGCATCCCCAATATAAGTTAAATGGCCTGCTTTGGTTCCTTCACCAATCGTACTATTTTTTACTTCTACAAAGTTTCCAATATGTACATTTTTATCCAACTTACTGTTTGGACGAAGATGAGCAAACGGTCCAATCGTCACGCCTTCTGAAACGACTGATTTTTCAATAACTGATTGAGTAATTTCGACATTATCTGCAATTTCACTATCTACGATTTCACTATTAGCACCTATCAAACAATCAGAACCGATAATGGTATTGCCTTTTAACATTACACCTGGTTCAATAATGGTATCGTTGCCGATTTTAACACTTGCTTCAATAAAGGTAGTTGCTGGGTTCACGATGGTGACACCATTGCGCATATGCTCTAAATTAATACGTTTTGTCATTAATTTATTCGCTTGAGATAGAGCAACACGATCATTGACCCCTAATGCTTCTGACATATCATCCATAATATAAGCGGAAATTTTACCGCCTTCAGCCTTAATCAATTCAATCACATCTGGTAAATAATATTCACCTTGGGCATTATCATTTTTGACATTTGATAGAGCTTTAAATAAGGCTTTATTATCAAAAACGTAAGTACCTGTATTGATTTCTGTAATTTTTAATTCTGATTCTGAAGCGTCTTTTTGTTCGACAATTTTTTCAACATCTTCATTCGTAGAACGTACGACACGCCCATAACCCGTTGGATCTTCAGCAATAGCTGTTAAAATAGTTGCACTTGCTTGGTTTTCCGAATGATATTTAAATAGATAATTTAAAGTGTCACTTGAAAGTAACGGCGTATCGCCACAAATAACCAATGTTTGTCCGTCTAAATCACCAATTAAATCTTTAGCTTGTAGGACCGCGTGACCCGTTCCTAATTGTTCCTCTTGCAATGCGTACTTAGATTGTTCACCTAAAACTTCTTTAACTGTTTCAGCACCATGGCCAACAATTGTAACAATTTCATCTACACCCGATGATTTTACTGAATTTACCACATGTTCCACCATCGATAAGCCACATACTGGATGCAATACTTTGTATAATTTTGACTTCATCCTGGTTCCTTTTCCGGCTGCTAGAATAACAGCTAAACGATTTTCCATCAAAACACTCCTCTGTGTATTTCTTACCACCTAATTATAGCACAACGAGAACAGAATATTGATAAAAAAACTGCATTTACTCAAAAAAAGTTCCTAGTTCTGATTGAAGTTCAAAACGTGATTCTTCTTTATTATAAACGATCTCGACCTTTAATAAAGAGTCATAATCCGGAATGGGTTCATGGTCTCGATACGTACTCTCAACAAACACGCAAATACCAACAGTTTTACAATCAAATTCTTCAATTAAGTTCATTAATCCAATCATTGTTCCACCATTTCGTAGAAAGTCATCAATGATTAACACTTTACTTCCTGCTTTTAAACTAACTTTTGAAAGTTCCATTTTAGAAACTCTTTGATGAGACCCTGACACATAGTTAACAGAAATAGTAGAACCGTCCATCTCAGAAGAACTTCTACGAACAACTACATGTGGAACATTTAAATATTTAGCAACTGCTACACAAAGCCCAATTCCTTTAGTTTCAATCGTTACAACAGCATCAATCTCTTCCTTTTGATATTTAACAGCAATTAGTTTCGCAATATTATCTAATAACCTCGGATCTTGTAATAAATCGGCCAAATATACATAATTTCCGGGTAAAATTCTTTTTCCTTCGGTTAATCTTTGACGAATTTCATCCATTAATTCATTTGTCTTAACGTCTGAATAAGCTGGTCTAAAAATCATGCCGCCTTGCACACCCGCTATTGTTTCAATGACACCAATCTCTGTTTCTTCAAAAATCCCTCTAACAAAATCAATGTCTTCACTGATGGAAGATTTAGCAGAGTTAAAATAATCAGAAAAATAGGATAACCCAATTAATTCATTTGGATGAGTCACAAAAAATTGACTAATGTATACAATCCTCTGATTGCGTTTCATTTTATTCGACATTGTAGCCATAAAAAAACCTCCAGTCTCTTAATAAATCTATTATAGCAAAAAAACAAATGATAGCTAGCAAATAATTGTTAATGTTCGTGAAAAACAACAAAATTAAGGAAGTTTTAATAAGTAAAAAACACTTGAACAATCGTCAAGTGCGTCATTATTATTACAATAAGACTCATTCGTCAAAGAATCCAAAGTTTAAATTAAAGACCACACCATTTGACAAAGAGGCGTAAAAATAGCGGTAATGGTTCCTGCACCAACACTAAAAATTATAGAACCACAAAAAACCTTAGCACCATAAGGCAACTAAGGTCTTCAAACTGATGTATTTATAAAAATATGCCGGTGGCCGGGGTCGAACCGACACGCCCGTGAAGGCACAGGATTTTGAGTCCAGCGCGTCTGCCAATTCCGCCACACCGGGCTAATTGTAAGGCGGTAACCGGATTTGAACCGGTGATCGAGGTTTTGCAGACCAATGCCTTACCACTTGGCTATACCGCCATATCTTGTATAGCTATTCTTCT
>NZ_BCQX01000088.1 GCF_001552295.1 Globicatella sanguinis NBRC 15551
CCTCAAACAAGTCAAAAGGCGCAGTTTGATGCCACTCAACCACTATGCTTTGAATTAACACGGATGACTGAACAGAATTAAGAAAGTCTATGGCTCACCTCGTTAAGATGTAGGTTGAGACCACTCAACCACTGTGCTTTCAAATATAACGGATGACTGAACAGAATTTAAAAAGTTTTTTACCTAGACTCGTCTATTTTAATGTTAATTTGACAGTTCAGTTTTAGCTAAAATATTCTTGAAAAGATTGATTCGTTTTCTACTTATGTATATCTAATTGGTATGAAGAAGCAAAATATTAATCATTTGTAACTGTTTGGTCATTCGAAATCTATTTTATCGATATTTTAAATCATTATTTAAGTAATATTCATCAAGATATGGCATAATATGATTAGGATTTGATTATATTAGCCATTATATAAAATGTAGTTTAAATAAAGGGAGTTCTCATTAATAATCGGTTTTGATTGAAGGATTATAAGAACGAATTGAGCAAAAATTCATAACTTTCTCAATGACAAATTGTTAGCTTCTTTAATATTAAAGTAAAAATGGAAGGTTAATTGTTAATAAAACCTTATAATGACGTAACTTAATGAATCAGGTTAATCACTTCTTGAAATTGGCAAGTGAATGATCAGGTACATTTTTAATATTGGAGTGTTAAGTTGACAATTTAAAATATAATGGGTGGATTTTTAAAACTAAATCAATCTCTTTTAATGTATGCTGATTTATCACTACTTTTGCTAACTGAGTCAACGAAAGTCATCATGACAAAAGAATGAGTGAGTAAGCAGATAGAAGATTAGGACATTTTGGGGCATCATTAGCGTGGTTTGATGAGGCACCAAGATGATTTAGTCACAAGTGAGGCATCATTGGCGCGGTTTGATGAGGCATCAAGATGATTTAGTCACAAGTGAGGCATCATTGGCATGGTTTGATGAGGCACCAAGATGATTTAGTCACAAGTGGGGCATCATTGGCGCGGTTTGATGAGGCACCAAGATGATTTAGTCACAAGTGAGGCATCATTGGCATGGTTTTATGTGGCATTATGATGATTTAGTCACAAGATAATGAGATAATCAACAATAATAGAATTATTAGATGGAGTGAAGTGAATGCAAGAAAGAAATAGACGTTTAGGAACAGCACCGATTGGGCAATTGTTGTTACAATTTTCTATTCCAGCGATTATTGGGATGGTTGTGAATGCTTTATATAATATTATCGACCGAATTTTTATTGGTAATGCTCCCGAATTAGGAGCCAATGGGTTAGCAGGGATTACTATCGGATTTCCTATTATGATCTTACAATTATCAATCGGCTTACTTTTTGGGGTTGGCGGGGCCACTTTATTTTCAATACGATTAGGTGAACGAAATGAAAAAGGGGCAACCCAAGCGTTAAATACGGCTTTTGTATTGTTAATCGCGTCAGGAGCTTTATTCATGATTATTGGCACGATGTTTTTAGAGCCATTATTAGTATTATTCGGTGCCAGCGAGACGATTTTACCTTATTCAGCAGCTTATATGCGTATTATTTATTTTGGCTCTATTTTTCAAATTTTAGGATTAGGCATGAATAATTTTTTACGTGCTGATGGTCAACCTAAATTAGCGATGATGACGATGTTTTTTGGAGCAGGTACAAATATTATCTTAGACCCTATTTTTATTTTTGGTTTGAAGATGGGCATGGCTGGTGCTGCTTGGGCAACGATTATTTCTCAGTTTATTTCCATGAGTTGGACTTTATTTTATTTTATGAATCCTAAAAATACCCATCATATTCGTTTAAGCCAATTGAAGTGGAATTGGCACGATGTCTTGAATATTATGGCATTAGGAATGCCTAACTTTTTAACTAATATTGGGAGTTCGATTCTTAACTTGACTCTTAATAAAACGTTATTGATATATGGAGGAGACATTGCTGTTTCTGGTATGGGTGTCGTCAACAGTATCACAACTTTCTTGGTGATGCCAGTGATTGGTATTAATCAAGGGGTGCAACCGATTGTGAGCTTTAACTTCGGAGCTAAACAATACTCACGTATCATTACGGCGGAAAAATTAGCCATGATGGCAGCGACAGTGATTACGACAGGCGGATGGATTTTGACGCGCTTATTCCCAGAGTTTATTATTGGTCTGTTTAATAAGAGTCCTGAATTAATGGCCTTTACTAAACCAGCCTTACACGCGTGGTTATTATGTTTGCCAGTAGTTGGTTTTCAAATATTGGGAGCCAATTTCTTCCAGGCGATTGGTAGTTCAAAAAAAGCGATGTTCTTAACATTGACCAGACAATTGATTTTCTTAATTCCTGCAATTATCATCTTTTCTCAATTATGGGGATTACAAGGGATTGTCTATGCTGCACCATTTGCAGATGCGCTCGCTTTTATCATAACAGGCTATACTTTTTATAATGGTATTCAATATTTAAAGCATCGACCAAATAGTAAATTTGAGGAGGTTCTATAATGGAAATAATAGCGATTAATGCATTAACCGATAATTATATATGGGTAATCAAAGAAGCTAATGGGGCGATTGTCGTTGATCCTGGAGAGGCTCAACCGGTACTTGATTTTTTAACAGATCATCAATTACCTTTAACTGCGGTACTCATTACTCATCATCACGACGACCATACAGGTGGGGTGAAAGAGTTGTTATCAAACTATCCTGACGCACCTGTCTATGGTCCTGTTGAAGTAGAGGAAATGACTTATATAGTAGCAGATGGTCAGCAGTTTGAAATCAATCAACATCAATTTAAAGTTAAAAAAACGGCTGGTCACACGGCAGAACATATTAGCTTTTTAATGGATGATCAACACCTATTTTGTGGAGATGCTTTATTTTCAGCAGGTTGTGGAAGAGTCTTCACTCAAGATTATCAAGCGCAATATGATGCGCTAAAATATTTTGAATCATTAGCTGACGAAGTTAAAGTCTATGCTGGTCATGAATATACCTTGACTAATTTAAAATTTGCTAATAGCATGGAACCGGATAATCTAGTGATACAATCGGCTTTACAATTGGTTGAGCAATTGCGGGCGGATAACCTTAAGACCTTACCTTCTACCATTGGTTTAGAGCGAGACATCAATTTATTGATGATGGCGCCTAATCTTGAAAGTTTTATCGAATTAAGAAAGGCGAGAGATAACTTTTAACGGCGATATTTTTTTAGCAAAAAGAGGTGATAAATATGGATTTAAAAATGTTCCAGGAAGTCGTTAAAGAGCCAGTGATACCGACGATTATTGAAATTGAAGGGCGATTATTTCCTAAAAATGCCATCCAAACCTTACCCCTTTATTATCTGGCATTTGAACAAGATAATCTTGAATTGTATCAAATGAACTCGTTCTTTCAAAAAAAGAATTCTGAGCCACTCCTTTGCTTGAGGTACGATCAAATCGATTCAGTTGAACTCGGTATCTCTCAAAAAATGGAAATTGTCTATTCTTCAGCTAGTGAAAATACGTATTTAACGGTTCAAATAGTGTTAAAAGATCAACAAAGCTTAATCTTTGAATGTGAAGATGTCAGTGTTGCAGCTCAACTTCCGCAGTTCATAGAGCAACAACATATCTCTTTAATAGACCCATTAAGCATAGTATTTTATTTTCAGCAAAATGAAAGTTATCATGAGACAGTAGGTAAATTACTTGATACACTCAATAAAAATAGGTAACAATTTTCAAAATTGCGTCTCATATATTTAAAATATTTCATCAACTCATTTATTTTAGTGAATCATTATTAAAACAGCTTTAGTTTGAAAATAATGATTCTTTTTTTATGCTTACGTAATGAAAAACATTTGAAAAAATAAAAAGTATGAAACAGATTGTAAACGCTATCAGAAATGTGGTATAATAAGTTATCATCAAATTTTGTAAGTGGTGAATATCATTATGTAAAAAACACGTAAAACATTATATTTTCATGAGAAAAAATGTAACTTTCGTTTACATGGTCATAATTTAATATTATAATAAAAATATAGTTTTATTTAAGGGGGATGATTTAAATCGACACTACAATAATTGATAACATGACCGATCATGTTTATTTTTTTAATACCGGCGTTCATCGAGACGCTTATAAATTTTTAGGTAGTAAAAAAACAGTGGTTAACGACCAAACAGGCTATTTATTTTCAGTCTGGGCACCTAATGCGTATAATGTTTTACTCACTGGTGATTTTAACCATTGGGATCGAACTCAAATGGAACGCCTAGAAGGCGGTGTTTGGAGTGTTTTCGTAGCGAATGCTACCGCAGGGCAATGTTACAAATATGGTATTGATCATGGTAATGGCTATATTGAATATAAGATGGATCCTTTTGGCTATCGCTTTGAAATTGCACCGAAAGATGCCACTATTATTGAAGATTTACCAGATTTTAATTGGACTGACGGTCAATGGATGTCTCGTCGGGAACGTGTGAATAAATTTGAACAACCCTTGAATATTTATGAAGTTCATGCAACGAGTTGGAAACAACATCCTGATGGTCGTTATTATACTTTAACTGAGTTAGCTGATAGTTTAATCCCTTATGTAAAAGAGATGGGATATACGCATATCGAATTAATGCCGATTATGGATCATCCACTGGAAGCTTCTTGGGGCTATCAAATTACCGGATATTATGGTCTTTCTGGACGGATGGGGCGTTTCAGTGAATTAAAATATTTGGTTAATTTAGCACATGAAAATGGGATTGGAGTATTTTTAGACTGGGTTCCGGGTCATTTCTGTCGCAATGCTTATGCCTTAGCTTATTTTGATGGGACGCCCACTTTTGAATACCAAGATGTTAATCGAGCAACCAATGTTGGCTGGGGGACTTTAAATTTTGATTTAGGCAAAACACAAGTTCATAGTTTTCTTATTTCGAATGTTATGTTTTGGCTAAAAGAATTTCATATTGATGGTATTAGAGTGGATGCCGTTTCGAATATGATATTTCTTGATTTTGACCAAGGTCCTTGGACACCTAATATTTATGGTGGCAATGAAAATCTTGAAGGTATTGCTTTTCTAAGAAAATTAAATGAAACCGTAAAAGAAGAATGTCCAGGGGTCTATATGATAGCTGAAGAAAGTTCTAATCGTGAACATATTACCGGATCATTGGAATTACCAGATAGTTTAGGTTTTGATTATAAGTGGAATATGGGGTGGATGAACGATACCTTGCGTTTCTTTGAATTACCACCACATGAACGGCCAAAAAATTTACAATTAATTACCTTTGTTTTTATGTATCAATATAAAGAACACTATATTTTGCCTTATTCACATGATGAAGTTGTCCATGGTAAACATTCCTTACTAGGTAAAATTCCCGGTAATCGTTATGAACAGTTCTCAACTTTAAGATTAATGCAAGGGTATATGGCAGCTCAACCTGGGAAAGTCTTAAACTTCATGGGGAATGAATTAGGACAATATCTCGAATGGCGCTATTATTCTGAATTAGAATGGATTGATTTAACGAGAGAATATAATAGTGAGTATCAGCAATTCGTTAAAGATGTGAATCATTTTATCGTTGAACATAAGGCAATGCATCAATTGGATCATGAAGAAGCCGGATTAAGAGTATTAGAAGCTGACACTTATGACGATGGGTATTTAACGCTCATCCGACAAGGAAAACAACCACGTGATTTTGTAATTGTTGCTTGTAATTTTGAAAATAAATGGCAACATAACACGCCGATTGGGGTGCCTTATAAGGGGCAATATCAAGTAGCATTAGATTCGGATGAAGCTAAATATGGCGGTCAAAGAACCGAGGAACATCCGATATATAAAACCAAAGAGGGACCACAAAATGGTGAACCTTTCATGATTGAACTCGATTTACCACCGTTATCAGTCATTTATTTGCAACCGAAAAGAGTCTATGGCGTGAATAAATAAGGAAGGAGCAAGATTACAGAATATGTAAGGCGCCTTTACATAGTAATCAGTGATTTGAATGAAACAAGAAATGTTAGCGATGATCTTGGCTGGGGGCCAAGGAACTCGTTTAGGAGTACTTACTAAGCATATAGCCAAACCAGCTGTACCGTTTGGCGGTAAATATCGGATTATCGATTATGCAATGAGTAACTGTATTAATTCTGGCATTAAAAGAGTAGGGGTTGTCACTCAGTACCAACCACTTGAACTAAATGAGCATATTGGTAATGGAGCTGCTTGGGGCTTAACCGGACGTAACTCAGGTGCGACTATTTTACAACCTTATTCTTCTTCCGACGGTGAAAAATGGTTTAAAGGAACAGCCAATGCGATTTATCAAAATATCTCTTATATTGATTCGATTAATCCAGAGTATGTTTTAGTCCTTTCAGGCGACCATATTTATAAAATGGATTATTCTGAAATGTTAGAAAATCATAAGGCAAATAATGCGACTTTAACAGTCGGTGTGATACCAGTCCCTATTAAAGAAGCTTCACGTTTTGGAATTATGAATACGGACCATGCGAACCGTATTATTGAATTCGAAGAAAAACCAAAAGAACCGAAAAGTAATTTAGCATCGATGGGTATTTATATCTTTAATTGGAAAACATTGAGAAGATATTTAGTAGAAGACCAAGCTAAAGCCCGTGAAATGGAAGATTTTGGTAAAAATGTGATTCCAGCTTATCTAGATAATGGTGAAAATTGTTTTGCTTATCCATTTGAAGGGTATTGGAAAGATGTTGGAACAATTGAAAGTTTATGGGAAGCTAATATGGAAACCTTATCGCCAGATCACCCATTAAACTTATCAAAAGATGATTGGCGAGTTTATACGAATAATCCTGTGACGCCACCACAATTTATTACAGCGGATGCTAAATTAAATGATTCATTAGTTGTTGACGGTTGTTATGTTGCCGGAGATATCGAACATTCGATTCTTTCATTAAATGTTAAAGTTGGTAAAGGATCTAAAGTGACGGACTCCTTAGTGATGTCAGGTGTTACGATTGGTGAAAATTGTACGATTGAATATGCGATTATTGGTGAGAATGCGGTGATTGCGGATGGTGCTTCAGTGGTAGGTACTAAAGATAAAATTGCTGTTGTTGGGTATGAAGAAGTAATAGGAGGTCCGAAAAACGATGGTGAAGAATAAATTATGTGCGATTGTTAACTTAACAGAAAATGAAGATCAATTAAAACCGTTAACCCATCTTCGTCCGATTGCGGCGCTACCATTTGCTGGTCGTTACCGAGTAGTAGACTTCTCTTTATCAAGTATCGCCCATGCAGAAATTGATTCATGTGCCTTATTTATTTCAGAGTCTGGACGTGCGGTATATGACCATATTCGTTCAGGTGACTCTTGGAATCTTGATTCGCAAATTACCGGTGGAATTTTTACTTTTTCTCAACAAAATTGGAAATTACGTCATTTACGCGAGCATGGTGGGGATGATTTTTATGATAATCATCGCATCTTTATGAAACGTGCCCATGCAGAATATGTATTTGTTTCCGGTTCAAAAATGATTACCAATGTGGATATTCGACCGGTTTACAAGCATCACATTGACAGTGAAGCCGATATTACAATGGTTTATAAACCCGTTATTTTAGATAAAGTTCGTGACTATACGGTTGATATGAATCTTAAATTAGATGAATATGGACAATTAGTAGACGTCGTACCACTAAAAGAAGCGAGTGTGGGCGAAAAAGTCAATGTGAACTTAAATATGTATATTTTAAGTGTTGATAAAATGAATGAAATTATTCAACGAGCAGAAGCGGAAGGCAATTATCAAGAAGTTGATAACTTAATTGAAAAATACTTATTGGATTATACAGTCAATGTATATGAATATACCGGTTATTCAGCTAATGTCGAAACGATGGATCGTTTCTATCAAGCGAATATGGATATGTTAGACCGTTCTAAATTCAATTCTTTATTCTATACAAGTCAACCAATATTAACCAAGACTAAAAATGGTGTACCAAGTTACTATGATAATGATTCAAAAGTAACGGAATCGATTATTGGTACAGGGGTTAGAATTGATGGTGAAGTGACGCGTTCAGTCATTAATCGTAAGGTATATGTCCATAAAGATGCTGTAGTGAAAGAAAGTGTGATTTTCCAAGGAACAACGATTGGGGAAGGTGCACAAGTGGAATATGCTATTGTTGATAAAGCATGTTCGATTAAACCAGGTGCTAAAGTAATTGGGACGCCGGATAATATTAAAGTGATTGGCAAAAATACAGTAGTAGAAGCGTAGGTGTAGTTCATGACAATGAAAGTATTATTCGCTTCGGGAGAAGCAGCACCGTTTTTTAAAACGGGAGGATTAGGTGATGTTGCCTATGCTTTGCCTAAAGAATTAGCTAAGCAAGGTGTCGATATTCGTGTTGTATTACCTATTTATGTGCAAATGCCACAAGAATATAAAGATCAATTAGAAGAAATCCGACATTTTAGATTCCAACTAGGAGAGAAAAATGTTTATTGCGGGATTAAATCACTGAAATTAGAAGGCGTAACCTATTATTTTATTGATAATTTAAGTTATTTTGATCGCCGTTCATTGTATGGTGAATGGGATGATGGGGAGCGTTTTGGCTACTTTTCAACTGCGATTATTGAAATGTTAGAAGTAATCGATTGGATACCCGATATTGTTCATTGTAATGATTGGCATACAGCGATGGTCCCGGTCTTATTAGTGGACCGTTATCATTGGAAAAATCGTTTACGTCATATTCGTAAAGTTTTCACCATTCATAATTTACGCTTTCAAGGAATTTTTGAACCAAGCATTTTACCGAATGTTTTTGGAACAGGTTATAATACCTATACTCATGATGGTTTACAATGGAAAGATCGCGTAAACTTTATGAAAGGAGCGATTAATTTTTCCGATATTGTAACAACGGTAAGTTCCACTTATGCTAAAGAAATCATGACACCTGAGTTTGGAGAACAACTAGAAGGAGCTTTACTTTATAATCAGTGGAAAGTTCGGGGTGTCATTAATGGAATTGATTATGATATCAATAATCCTGAAACAGACCCATTGATTCCTTATCATTTTAATGTCGATGATTTATCAGGGAAAAAAGCGAATAAGCAAGCATTACAAGAAACTGTTGGTTTACCAGTACGCGACGATGTGCCGATTATTGGCATGGTTTCACGATTAACCGATCAAAAAGGATTCCAATTAATCGAAGAACGTTTAGATGAATTACTGAGTCAGGCTGAAGTACAAATCGTTTTATTAGGTACGGGTGAGGATCACTTTGAACATTCGTTTAGATATTTCGAACAAAAATATCCGGATAAAATGAAGAGTTTAATCAAATTTGACTTAAAAACAGCACAATTAATCTATGCTGGTAGCGATATGTTCTTAATGCCAAGTGCCTTTGAACCATGTGGTTTGTCACAAATGATGTCGATGCGTTATGGTACTTTGCCAATTGTTCATGAAACAGGCGGATTGAAAGACACGGTCCAGCCGTATAATCAATATACAGGCGAAGGCACTGGATTTAGCTTTAATGGCTTTAATAGTTGGAATTTATTAACAACGATTTATCGTGCATTAACCGTCTACTATCAGCGACCCGATCATTGGGCTGGTTTAGTTCGTCAAGCGATGGAAAAAGATTTTAGTTGGCAACAACCAACTCAGCAGTATTTAGATATTTATCGTAGCTTATTGAACGAAGGATGATAAACCGAAAAGGGCTAAATCATCACTCAACTTAGAATGCTTTGTTATTCTTGTGCGAAAGTAAAAGCTAAAGACATGATGTCAAGATAACCTAGTCGAGTAGTAACGGTAGTTGCTATTCGGCTTTTTTGGTATGAAAATCCTAGTGGTATTGAAGATGGATAAAGTCTACTTGAAGAGATAGAAGAGAAGTTTTGCCATGAAATCAGCTTTTTTGAAGATTATTTTGAGGCTGGGCATAAACTTGA
>NZ_BCQX01000089.1 GCF_001552295.1 Globicatella sanguinis NBRC 15551
CCACTCAACCACTGCGCTTTTAATTAACGAACAATAGCTTAATTGATTTTATCAGCTCTATCCCTACCTCGCAAGACGCAGGTTGAGGCCACTCAACCACTGCGCTAAAAAGTAATGCGTTGGCTTCAAAACAATTATTATAGTTTTTGCAAAACTTTTTTTCCGTCATAGCCCGATGAACAACTATTCGCAGTTTATTTTATTTTCATCAAAATAAATTAGGTTAGACGATAACAGCTATTATTAATTAATCAACAACTGGTTGCAATACCTTAATCGCTTGTGGTAGACATTTAATTGATAATGGCACTGCCGGTCCTTTATCTCCATCAATATTACAATAAACCTCATGTTCATCATCTTTATCAGTATAACGAATATTAAATTGTTCACTTTCTAAGACGAGTAAATGCTCTGAATCTTGTAGTTTTAATCCGCCATCTATGGCTGCTTTAACTAAATCTTGAGGGGCACTTCCTTTAGTTGCCAATAGATGAATTTTTCCATCATCAATCGTCGCCTCTGGTACCAGTTGTTCAAAACCACCCACACTATTGGTTAAAGCACAAACCACTAAATTAGTTTCAATAGGATATTCATTTTTCCCATCATCAATTGTTAACTTCAATGCGTCTGACTCAAAAAATGAACTCACAGCATCTTTAACATATGCAAAGAATCCTAAAGTATTTTTGTCATCAGAATCAGTCTCCATCACTGAAGTTGCAATTGAACCAACTGCTAAAGTGTTAATAAAGTAAACATCATTGACCGTTCCAAGAGGAATAAAACCAAAATTAGGTTGCTGAGGATTTTTCAAAACACCTTGTGCTGTTTCATTAACAGTACCATCCCCACCTAAACAAAGGACACTATCCCCTTCAAATTGGGCGGCCCATTCCGTCGCATCTCCCACTTTTTCAGTTACTCTTACAGTTACCTCTGCTTGATACTCATCTAGTAAAACTTGTGTTAATTTTCCTGCATACTCCACTGCTTTATTTTTACCTGACCCTGGATTTGCAATCACTAAGACTTTTTTCAACATAAAATCACTCCTCTTAACAACACTCACAATTCTCTTAAGTCAATTATTACATAAATCGTTACAACTAGGTTAAATTTATGCTTATAAATTATCTAAATTGGAGAAATATGTTAAAATATTATATAATAGAAAGGCTATCCATAGCAAAAAATTGTAGCATGCAACTACAAGGAGGAATTATTAATTATGTCAAAAGATTACCGTGTATTACTCTTCTATAAATACCAAACCATAGAAGACCCAGAAGCTTTTTGTCAAGAACATTTAGCTTTTGCCAAAAGTATCGGCCTTAAAGGGCGTGTATTAGTCGGAACTGAAGGTATTAATGGGACTGTTTCAGGAACAATTGAACAAACTGAAAAATATAAAGAGTATGTCCATTCATTACCTGGTTTTGAAGACTTATGGTTTAAAGAAGATGAAGCAGATGACTATGCTCACAAGAAAATGTTTGTCAGACCACGTGAAGAAATTGTGGCTTTAAACTTAGAAGAAGATATTGATCCACTTACTACTACCGGACAATACTTGTCACCAAAAGAATTCCGTGACGCTATCTTAGACGAAGATACTATTGTCTTAGATACTCGTAATGACTATGAATATGACTTAGGTCATTTTAAAGGTGCTATTCGCCCGGATATTCGTAATTTCCGTGAACTTCCTCAATGGGTGTTAGATAATAAAGAAAAATTCATGGAAAAACGTGTTGTAGTTTATTGTACGGGTGGTATCCGCTGTGAAAAATTCTCAGGCTGGATGGTTCGTGAAGGTTTCAAAGACGTTGGTCAATTGCATGGCGGTATTGATACTTACGGTAAAGATCCTGAAGTACGTGGAGACCTATGGGAAGGTAAAATGTATGTCTTTGACGAACGTATTGCGGTCCCAATTAACCATGTAGATCCAACAGTTATTGGTAAAGACCATTTTGACGGTACACCATGTGAACGCTATGTCAATTGTGGTAACCCATTCTGTAATGAACAAATCTTATGTTCAGAAGACAATGAGCACAAATATGTGCGTGGTTGTTGTGCCGAATGCCGTCGCCATCCTCGTAATCGATACATTGTGGAAAATAAATTATCAACAGAAGAATGGGAAGCACGTTTAAACGCAATTGGAGAGTCATTAAAAGATTCCGCTACTGCGTAAGTTTTAATCAAATTAACTAATTAAGTATGGACGATAATAGAAGAAAGTAGGTGTGATAGTGAGTAAGTTTGAAGATGAGATTCCTCAAAACAATAAAAAGAACGGCAAGTTTTACGATGTTGATTTTGACTATCATGAGCCTCCTAAACCTAAAAAGCCGGAGTTACCTCATGAATCTAAAGAAGTAGAGCCTAAAAGCCCAACTTCTAGTCACATTGATCGTTCAATGCGCCGTCTTCAATCACTTTTCACTCAAGCAGTCGATAGTCAGTCGCCTCACCAAAATCCATATAAGAAAAATGATAAGATGGATTTTTATGAACGTGAAAAAAATCGGGATAAGATGGCCAAGATGCCCTTACCTACTCGCGAACAAATTAGAGCTGAAAGAGAGCGTCGTCGCCGTCTACGCATTGAAGAGTTAGAAAATATTGCTGATGCCAGTGAAGTCGAAAGAACTTTCCATGAGCGTAATCGTAAGGAAAATGATTCACTCTATGATGGATCAAGTGTTAACTCCTCACTTGAAGAAACAACCGATTCAAAGAAAGATAATTTATCTGATTTTAATCCAATTCATGATGATGAGTTGATTGAAAAATCGAATGCTACTTCTAATCGTCAATCAAAGTTTACTCATAAAGAAAGCCATCTGGAAGATGCAACTTATCATGACACCGATTCTTATAATCAAGCTTTGAAAGTCGATGATAGCCATCATCAAACGAATCCTATTCAACCTCAGGATGAGGATGGTTTAGGGAATCCACCTATCTTGGATTCCTTAGCTCCTTCAAAAATGTATACGATGGGAGAACAACAGCGAGACAACCAAGTGCAATTAGATGATAATGTTGATGATGTTTCATCTACCGGTGATGCGAGTTCCCTATCAAAATCAGCTGGTAACACAGTTGATTCAACATTAACCGGATCTGAAACGTATGAAAACAACGGGCTTCAAAGTCAATTAGATGGTCAAGTTGAGCGAAATAACGCATCTGAGCAGAATAGATCAATAACTCATAATGATGCGTCTGATTCCAAAACTACAGCTGAGATATTCACCAATGATTATTCTGACTCAGAAACTGTGAACGCAGAATCTGAAATTAAGAAAACTGATTCAGAAATTGACAATACAGAATCTGAAATTGACAAAAACGATGATGAAACTGACAATACAGAATCTGAAATTGAGAAAACCGACGCTGAATCTGACAATGCAGATGCTGAAATTGAGAAAACCGACGCTGAATCTGACAATACAGAATCTGAAATTGAGGAAACCGACGCTGAATCTGACAATGCAGACGCTAAATCTGATTATTCCAACTCAGGAGCTAAAGTTCATGCAGATGGACCTACAGTTCCTCTAATAATGGATAATCATACTGAAAACGAAACAGAAAACCAGTCCACATCAAAAAAAGAAGATCATTTTCAACACATTAATAATGACACTGATAACTTGGATGAGGTAGTGGTGGCATCTTCCGTGACACAAAATAAAGCTAAAAATATCAAAGCCCCAAAAAATAATAAGAAGAAACGTAAAAGAAAAAAAGAAAATGATGTCTATTCGCTTTCTAATCTTTCAACCAAAGAGAAAGTAATTTTTGGTTTTAATGTTTTCTTCGATGTTCTAAAACGTTTTGCCATTTATATTTTATTAATTGGATTATTAATGGGTGCATTAGCGGGTGGTATTGGTCTAGGCTACTTTGCCAATTTAGTTTCCAAGACACCCCCTCCTTCTAAGGAAGAAATGGCAGAACAAATTAATCGTGTCGAACAACAAAGTACCCTATATTATGCCAATGGTAATCCTATTGCGAATGTTAGAGCCGATGTGGTTCGAAATGTCACTCAACTAAGTGATATTTCACAATATATCGTAGATGGCTTGGTTGCAACGGAAGATGAATATTTCTATGAACATCCAGGCATTGTGCCAAAAGCAATCTTAAGAGCAACCTTACAAGAGTTGTTATTGTCTGGTTCTGGTACTGGTGGTTCTACCTTAACTCAACAATTAGTTAAACAACAAATGTTGACGAATGATGTCACCTTCTTCCGTAAAGCTAATGAGATATTACTAGCTTTACGTGTTGAAAATTATTTTAGTAAAGATGAAATTCTAACTGCTTATTTAAATATTTCGCCTTTTGGTCGCAATAATAATGGTGAAAACGTCGCAGGTATTCTAAGTGCTTCTGAAGGTATTTTTGGAAAAAGTCCAAATGAAGTAAACTTAGCTCAAGCCGCTTTCTTAGTTGGTTTACCACAAGATCCATATAATTACACGCCATATAATCAATATGGTGAAATTAATGAAGATCAAACTGCAGGAATAGAACGGATGAAAGAAGTACTATTTAGAATGTACCGTGCACAAAAAATTACCAAAGAGGAATATGAGCAAGCGATACAGTATGACATCACCAAAGACTTTATTCCTACTGAACAAAAGAGTGTCGAAAGACAAACTTACTTATATCAATCCATGATGAATGGTGCCATTGAACAAATTATGCGTTTAAATATTGCCGACCAAGGTTTAACTTGGGATCAAGTTAATGCTGATGTAGATTGGTATAACGAATTTTATTTTGAAGCTCTTGAACAATTAAGAACTGGTGGCTACCATGTCTATACCACTATTAATAAAGATATTTATGATTCACTACAAACCCTAGCTGCTAAATACAAAGATCAATTAGGTGTGTCATATGATGGTGTCTATACAGATCCTGATTCAGGCGAAGAAACATACTATGTTGAAACTGTTCAAGCTGGTATTGTTGTAATGGAAAATAAAACAGGTAAAGTACTTGGTTTTGTGGCTGGTACAGATTATGAAAACAATCAAATTGACCATGCCTTTGGTATGAGACGTTCACCCGGTTCAACCATTAAGCCTCTGGCAGTATATGGTCCGGCTGTTGAAAATAATTTGATTAATCCATCGACTGTTATTCCGGATACCGCCTTTGAAATTACCTTTGAAGATGGTAGCACATGGACCCCAACTAACTACGGAGGTGTGGTCAGTGGAGGGTTAATGACTGCTCGCACTGCTTTACTGAAATCAGATAACTTACCAGCCGTTCGTATTTATCAAAAATTAGTTGAAAATAACATTCCAATTTTTGATTATATGAAAAAAATGGGCTTTGATATCAATGATTCATATACTAAAGAAGATACTGAAAACTTAGCCTTCTCCTTAGGGGGAGTCACCACTGGTCCTACCGTTTTTGAACAGACAAGAGCCTTTACGACCTTTGCAAATAATGGTCAATATGTTGATGGTTACTTTATTGAGCGTATTGAAGATGCTTATGGAAATGTGATATATCAACATGACGTAGAACCTGTAAAAGTTTTTTCAGAAGATACCAATTATATTTTAGTGGATATGCTGAGAGACACTAATACCGAAGGTACAGGTCGTACAGCAGCTGCTCATATGCAAATGGGTGGTGATTGGATCGCCAAATCCGGTATCAGTGAAAATTCACGTGATATTTGGTATTTAGCTTCAACTCCTAAAATTACCACTGGTACTTGGTTAGGTTATGACAATCGTTATTATGATTATTATATTGATATTAACGATGGTTATGGACGTGAGTCCGAGCGTATCCAAATTTATTGGGCTAATATTATGAATGAACTTTATGCTCAATATCCTGACATCTTTGGTACCGAAGAAACATTCGTCATGCCAGATAGTGTTAAAGAAACAGAAGTCCTTCAAGAGACAGGTACACTACCAGGGTCTCTAACAGTGAACGGTACTAACATTAATGTTACTCAACCACTGGTTAAAGAAATTTTCAAAACTTCTAGACCTGCACCTGAATTAAAATACGACTTTATCTTTAATGGAACTGAGCAAGATGCACAGAATTTCTGGGCTTCTTATATTGCTAAAGTTCAAGAAGCGGCTCGTAAACAACGAGAAGCACAACAAAGAAATAACTCTCAAACAACAACAACAGAATCTAGCGAAACGACAACTGATGGTGAAACACCAAACGAAAGTGGAACGCCAGCTCCTGAAACTCAACCAGAGGTTACAGAGCCAGCTGCTAGTACAACCGTTGCTCCAGGTTAATTGAGAACAAAAAACTCCGAGAAGAAATCAGTATTAATCGACTGATTCTATCTCGGAGTTTTTATTTATCTTTTACAAATGGTCTAATATCTTATGAACAGCTTCTTCAATAATCGCAGGTGAAGTTGCTAAATTCAAACGAATATAACCATTATAATCTTTCCCAAACCATTCTCCAAAATCAACAGCCAACCCACATTGATCTTGAATAAACTCCTTACAATCACGTCCCTTTAAAATGGGATTCAAATTGATGAATTGTAGATAGGTTCCTTCTAATGGGTGTATGATAATTTCTGGTGCATGTTCTGTCAATTTTTGCCGCACTAATTGATCATTATATTGAATCACTTGTAATAAAGATTCTAACCATGCTTCACCTGTTTCATAAGCCGCCGCAGTAGCGATAGAACCTATTAAATTGACACCGATGTCGCCCACACGTTTAACATATTGATCATATTGTGAACGTAATGTTTCATTAGGTATCATAACAATTGAGTGAGTTAGACCTGCTATATTAAAGGTTTTAGATGCAGATGTTACCGCAATGACACCCTCTTGTATATAAGGGTGATTGAGGCTTAATAATGCAATTTGTTGGTGGGGTTGATAAACAAAGTCTTGATGAATTTCGTCTGCAATTATCACAACTTGGTGTTTTTGACAAATATCTAATAATCTTCTTAATTCTGTTTCCTTCCATACCCGTCCTACTGGATTATGAGGTGAACATAAAATAAAGAGTTTAACTTGATGTTCAATAATTTTGGCTTCAAATGCCTCAAAATCTATTTCAAAATGATGGTCCGTTGTTTCGATTAAGTCCGCTGATACTAATTTCCGACCGGTATGTTCGATAGCATGACTAAAAGGATAATAAACGGGTTGCATAATAATAACAGCCTCTTCTGGTTTGGTAAAAGCATTTACAAAATGATACAAAGCCTTTACTACACCTGGAGTGAAACGAATCCAATCCTTGCTTAATTGTACATTAAAGTGTTCTTGCATCCATTTAAAAAACGGCTCATAGTAGTCATTATCCAAATAAGAATAACCATAAACGCCATGTTCAATACGCTTCGTAATCGCTTGATTGATTCCGTCCGCTACTTTAAAATCCATATCTGCGACCCAAAGTGGAAGCAAATTTTCGGCACCAAAGATTGGTTGGAGACCATCCCATTTTACACAATGAGTGCCTTTTCTATCAATCGCATACTTTTTAATAAACTCTTGCATTAAATCCCTCTTCTCTATTCCATTACTAACTTGATTGTATAATTTTTATCATTTGACTGTCAATGGTAATCATTATTTATTAATACTAAGACAGAACATATACTATCAAACAGCTATTATACAATCGGCTAATAACAAAAAAAGAGACTTAACAATAAAGAAAACTTTATTGTTAGTCTCTACGAAACGACAGAATACTAAAGTATCAGTTATCACGGTTCACAACATGATAACATATAGCGCCATCCTGGCTTCATGCTATACTGTCTTTCAGTCTACCAGACTGCTTTCGACTCATCGCATAGTGACACTATACCATATCCCTCCATAGAAAGCAATCACCAGACTGAGTTTATCTAGATGATGCCTAGCCTTTAGATATTTGATCATTATCCTTTGTGTTAACGTCTAATTATATGATAATGGCTATATACGAAATGAAGCATAAAAAAAGAGCTCTGGCCCCTTATTCGGATAAGCCAAAGCTCAATGATTCAATAATAAATTATTTGTTACGCATTACTTCTAAACGATAGCCATCTGGATCGGTCACAAAGAAGTAAGACGGTTCAGAGCCAGGTAAACCTTTTAACTCTGTTGTTTCATATCCAGATTCTTTACATTTTGCATGAATTGCTTGTAAATCATCTACACCGATAGCTAAATGACTAAAGCCATTTCCAATTTCATAGCGATCTGAATCATAATTGTAAGTTAACTCTAATTCAAAATCTGAACCAGGTACTACTAAATAAATAATATCAAAGCCATGTTCTGGGAAACGACGTTCACGACTAACAGTAAAGTCAAATACCTCTGTATAAAATTTAATTGATGCTTCTAAATCATAAACGCGATAGCACGCGTGTAATAATGTTTGTGCCATGTTTTCACTCCTATTTCATTACTACTTACA
This sequence comes from Globicatella sanguinis NBRC 15551, assembly GCF_001552295.1. GTDB lineage: Bacteria > Bacillota > Bacilli > Lactobacillales > Aerococcaceae > Globicatella > Globicatella sanguinis. The sequence continues at coordinate 8,491 of NZ_BCQX01000089.1, forward strand.
TCATAGCAAATTATTAATTTAATAACAAAAGTTTTGCTTTACATATCTAATTTTTCGAAAGCAAATGGCACTAATTCTTTTACCGAAGTTGTTAAAATATCACCATTATTACGCGTTAAATATACGGGCGTATCTGGATCACAAAATTCAACCATTACTTGACGACAAATACTACATGGTGGAAGAAAATCTTCTGTATCACCACTCACCGCAATAGCTGCTATTGACTTTGGTCGGTAACCCTTCGTGGCAGCAGTAAATATCGCAGAACGTTCAGCACAGTTCGTAACACCAAATGAGACATTTTCAACATTCACACCTTCTATAATGGTGCCGTCTTTCATTTCCATTGCACAACCTACAGGAAAATGCGAATAAGGAATATATGCATTTTTTTGTACTGCTCTTGATAATTTAATTAATTCTTCTTTTGTTGTCATCTTAACACCTCATGTTTCTTTGTAATAGTCATTTAATGACGCTTCATCAAAAATTAAGGTTGCATCTTCGGTTACTAAAACTGGAATCCCTACTTGATTCAATTCTTTTTTCTCCATGAACTCTTTACGTGTATCGCGTAAACTTAAAAATCTTTTCAAATTTGGCATCGTTTCCGTAATATTAATAGCCTCATATTCGATGTGATAGGGCTCTAATAGTTTAATAAAAGGATCGGTATCAGGACAAACTGAACTATAAAACAAAATAGGTTTACTCATAAACTTCATCCTCTCAATGGGGGTATTAATCTTATTATAAGCGATTTTATGTAAAATGTCAGTTGAGTTCATCAATTTATTAAATTTAAATGCACCATTATTCCAATTAAAGACGATAAAAAAAGACAGTATAAATAAATCCACCTCATTCCATTTGTAATAGATGAAATGAGGTGGAAATAACGAAGCTTAGTTAGCATAACAAGCGAACGATTAATGATTCACATATAGTTTAACTACTATTTAATAGTTAATTTTTGACCAATTTGTAAGAAATCACTCGTTAAATTATTTAATTGTTTAATTTTAGCAACTGTTGTACCATGGGCTTGTGCTATAGTCCATAATGAATCACCTTTGACAACAGTATATTGTTTAGATGGTTCTTCTGGTGCAGTCGTTCCTGCTAATTTTAATTTTTGGCCAATTTGTAAGAAATCACTGGTTAAGTTATTCCATTGTTTTATTTGCGCTACCGTTACACCATGCGCATTCGCAATCTTCCATAATGAATCGCCTGCTACAACGGTATAAACGGTACTTGGTTCAGATGGTTCTTCTGGTGTTTCTGGTACAGTCGTTCCTGCTAATTTTAATTTTTGACCAATTTGTAAGAAATCACTGCTTAAGTTATTCCATTGTTTTATTTGCGCTACGGTTACACCATGCGCATT
>NZ_BCQX01000090.1 GCF_001552295.1 Globicatella sanguinis NBRC 15551
ACTTCTTGCCCACTCCCATTTGAATTGGATGATATTCTTTATAAGGATTAAAATATTAAGAAGTCTTTAAGTATTAAAAGCTTAGAGACTTTTTTTGTTGCATTTAATTGATTAGAAATAGTATTAATTCGTATATTGCAAGATTCTTAGCGTACTCCACTCTTTCTAACTTCAATATGGAATCAGGAGCGTAAATTACAACTTAGAATGTAAGGAAAGATTCAATTAAAACATCACCTAAAAACTTTTTCTATGGGATAGCTCAGAGCATTTTTATGGAGGAACTAAGTAGAAAAAGTGCGTTCGATATTTTATACTGTAAGTAGCTTAATGCTGATTTTTCTAATAACAATTTGATTAGGGAGTTGAAAAAATGTTTCAAGTTAAAGTTCAATTAAAAGAGATAAAGTCGCCTCCGATTTGGCGTAATTTAATATTACCGAATCGTATCACTTTTTTTGAGTTGCATCATATTATTCAAATTGCATTTGGCCTATATGATATGCATTTGTTTAATTTCACTAAAAAGTCGTATCCTTTTGAAATAAACCTTGAGTATATGCGTGATGAGTATTTTAATTCTTATAATGAGGGAATCAACTACGTGGATGCAGACAAAACACTTGTACTTCCTTATTTGTTAGAACTAAACACTCTCGATTATACCTATGATTTCGGCGATAATTGGGAGTTTAAAATCACCTTGATGAAAGTAAAGGTCATAACATCAGAGGAGGTCCCTAGTGTGGTCAGCTTTCGCGGCGAAAACATATCGGAAGATTGTGGCGGCCCTGGTGGTTTAGAGGAAATTAGGGAACTGGCAAAAAACCCTGATTCTAAAGAGTATCAAGAGTGGGTTGAATGGAATCCAAGAATTTTAGAAGACTATGATCTACCTCAAGTGAATGAGCGATTAGCTAAGTTTTATCGGCTAAATAATGGGGATGTTATTTTGCCTTATCATATTTATGGTTCAGAAGTGGAAATCAATTGGTAATTTATTCTCGACCCGTTAAATTAAAATCCTATGGTTTTACATTTGAGTTTGTAAAGTTCATAGGGTTTTGTTATTTTAAAGATAAGTTTGATGCTATACTGAAGATAGATAACTTTTAGGAGGATGACGCGTGTTAGTTTTAGTGATGGAAATTTCGATAAAGTTACCTTATGCTAACTCTTTAAAAGACAAACGCAATATTCGCCAGTCGTTAGTTTCACAGTTAAAAAAGGGATTTTCAGTTAGTGTGCGAGAGACGGCACATCAAGAAGATTATCAACAGTTACATTTATCGCTAGCGTTAGTTTGTTTGTCGGAACGAGAAGGCGAGCAATATGCTCAACGGATTGAAGATTTTTTATATGCTTTTACTTTGAATAAGTCCTGCGAATTACAGAAAGTTAATTGGGATATTTTGGTTGTTGATTAATATCAATGTTCGATAAAGGAGTTCAGTCACATGAAAAACGCTAAGAAAATGCAATTATCATTTAATTCGCCGGTCATATTGTCTTTTGCTTTTGCTAGTTTTATGATTCTGTTGTTTGATAAGGTTTTAGGAGGCGTTTTAACGCGTACGCTATTTAGTGTTTACCGCTCATCATTATGGGATCCCTTGACTTATTTACGATTTTTTGGGCATGTCTTGGGTCATGCAAATTGGGAACATCTGATTGGTAATATGATGATGTTTTTAGTGATTGGACCATTGCTAGAAGATAAGTATGGTTCGCTAAATATTTTAGTGGTCATTTTGTCGACAGCCTTCATAACGGGTGTGATTCATTTTTTACTATTTCCACGAGTAGCGTTACTTGGAGCTAGTGGAGTAGTTTTTGCCTTTATATTATTCGCATCGATGACCAGTTTAAAAGAAGGTGAAATTCCGATTACGTTTATTTTGGTGGCGTTGCTTTATATCGGCAAAGAAGTCCATCAAGGTCTCTTTACTTCCGATAATATCTCAAATTTAACTCATATGATCGGTGGCTTAGTAGGGGCGTATTTAGGCTATCAATTAAATTTGTACCAAGCTAAGCATCAATAAATGACTTTTTTGTTTGCACTTTTTAAGCATGATAACCAAGGATACTATTTATAATTAGAGGAGGTCATTTTCTTGGCACACCGATACATCCGTGAAGACATCGATTTTTATTCTGACGGCACGCGTTGCAGTGGCTGGTTGTATTTACCTGAGGCTCCTAAACCTTCACCAGTCATTGTCATGGCGCATGGTTTAGGTGCTTTACGTGATATGCGATTGGATGCGTATGCCCAACGTTTTGCTCAAGCGGGCCTGGCTTGCTTTTTGTTCGATTACCGTAATTTTGGGGCGAGTGAGGGTCAGAGGCGTCAATTAATTAATGTTCAGCATCAATTGGCTGATTGGCGACATGCGATTGAGTGGGTAAAAAAAGAATCAAGAGTAGATACTACTCGGTTATTTTTATTTGGCACTTCATTTAGTGGCGGTCATGTGATTCAATTAGCCGCTGAGCGTCAGGATATTACCGCTACAATTGCTCAATGTCCTTATACCGATACTTGGGCGACGACGCGTGCAGTCCCTCTTTTCTCATTACTTAAAATGATGCCCTATTTAGTGGCGGATATCATATCAATGATAAGAGGCTATCGTCCGGTTATGTTAAAACTGGCAGGTAATAAAGCTGAAGTAGCATTGATGACAGTGGCAGATTATGATGATAGCGCCAGTAGAATGATTGGTGAAGCTCATTTCATTAATCAAGTCCCAGCCCGTACTTTATTAGAGTTTCTAAAATACTCGCCAGGAAAGTTAGCCCGAGACGTTACAACACCCATTTATTTTGCCCTATGTAAAAAAGATACCATTGCCCCAGCTTCAGCTACTATAAAATGGGCCCAACAAGCACCTCATGCCACAATTAAAGAATATGATTGCGCGCATTTTGAGATTTATTTAGAACCGATGTTTGAGGCGGTTATTCAAGATTATATCGAATTTTATCATTCTATTTGTCACCGGAAAAAGTAAAGGAGTATTTAATGAAAATAAGTTTAATTCAGCTAGAAGCTTGCCCAACCCCAACCACTAATCCCTATCAAGCAGTTGAAGCACTTATCGAGCAATTGGCACACTCTAAACAAGGTATCGGTGATGTGGTGTTATTACCAGAATTGTGGAATATGCCTCTTGCAACTTCTCAACCAGAAAAATATGCCGATTTCAACGGCGAAAAAACGAAAGCTTTATTATCACAATTAGCTACAAAATATCGAGTGAATATTGTGGGCGGCTCCATTATTGAACAAAGAGGGGATCACTACTATAATACTGCTCACGTCTACAATCGTGAGGGTGTACTCATTACTAGCTATGATAAGGTGCATCTTTATCATCCCCAAGACGAGTCAGAAGCAATGACCGCGGGTAATGAGTTGTGTGTCTTTGAATTAGAGGGCATAAAATGTGGCTTAATTATTTGTTATGATTTGGATTTTGTTGAATGGGTACGAAAATTGGCTCTTGATGGGATCCAATTATTATTTATTCCAGCAGCGTGGCCAAAAGCATTTATCCATCATCTAGAAGTGTTATTAAAAGCTCGCGCACTAGAAAACCAAATTTTCACGATTTGTGCGAATCAATTTAGCCCTGAGTTATCAGATGGCCCAGGTGTGACCGGTGGTCATAGTCAAATTGTTGATCCATTAACCAATGTTCAATTTATTGTAAAAGATGAGGAGTCTTTTGGTACTTTTGAAATTCGACCGCAAATGATTGAAGAAGTAAAAGCAAGTTTTGATTTTTACCGTGACCGTCGTCCAGAATTATATTAAGTGCAAATCGATACAGAGAGCATTTTATTTTATTGTGAAGTCCGAGTTTCGTAATGCGGGTCTTTACAGGGAGTAGAATGCTTTTTATTTCAAATTTATGCCCACTTCCATGAATAAAGTTTTTGTCTTGGTTGGCAAAGTGTTGTGGAAATTGAGCAACTGGTTTTAACTATAAAAAATGGAGCGATGACGATTAACGTTTCCGCTCCAATTCCTTAATTAAACCATATGACGACCGGAAGAGATGTTAAGCTTACCGGTTTTATTTATTTTCAGCAGAATAGTCTTAAACTTCAATGTCTAATAAGGAAACATACATTTGTCCGCCGTGCATATCAATTTCATCCCGACTACCTTCAATTGGTCTCCGTGGCATACTGACTTTAGCTACTTGTATATGCTCAAGACAATAAATCTCTACTTCTTCTGGTTTGACTCCATACATTGTGGCAATATAATCACGATTATTTTCAAATGCAGAAGTTATTTTTTTAGTATCTTCGACATTATGACAAAAGACATCGATGGTTAACCAGAAAGGACCAGCATTTTTACTGCGAACATATTTAGCAATCGATTCTACTGTATTTAATTTGACTGACATCTTGATTCCTCCTTTTATCCGAATTAAATGTCATCATACTTAAAGCGAATGAGTTCGAGTGGATCACATTCAATAGTGTGATGAAGTTTGAACTCATAAATCTTACCACGTTCAATTTCAGGTGGGGAGAAAATAAAGGCATAGGATGGCATTTGTTTAGCTTCAAAAATATTATGATGTAACAATAATGGATTAAAGGCTTTGGCTACTTTTGAAGCTAATTCTTGGGTATCAGCGGTAACAGTTAACATCATGAGAATTTCGTTTGGTTGGTAATCTTCAGGTACCGGTGCGCCAGAAACACCATTGTAACCATAGGGACGTAGCCAGAAATCGTATGATTCTTTTTCAATTCCATTTTTCGTCAGTTTTTCTACACCCGCTTCAGATACGGAATCAATCCAAACTTGTGGGTCTTCCATTATTTTTGGATCACGAATACCAGCCATACTAACGGTTTGATAGCCGACAGCACCAGCGCCTTCTAATTTTAAATTATATGGTAAGTATTCAATCGTTGTTCCTTCAACTCTGACGGCTGTATCTGAGAGAGCGGTATAAGTTGAGTTGGCTGTGTCGATACAAATACCTGGTTCATATAATCGGATGGGATTTGAATTTTCATAGATCATATGTGACGATACCGAATAAGGGGTAGCTGTACTTCCTGGTTGGACACTATGAATGGTAAAACCGGTGTCATCAATTTCTGTAAACACGCCTCCTAATAAACCAGCGGAGGTACAAACACCACCACATTCGACCGTTTTAGCTGCGTGCCAACATGCAGCCGGGTCACAATCTTTCATTAATGGGTAAGCCGCAATGACAGCGGTATCGGTTGCGCGTCCTCCAATAATAATATCAGCATTATTATTAAAGGCTTCAATATAGGCTTCAGCCCCTAATAAGGCCACGATATGATCGCATTGATCAAATGTTGCTTCGCTGATTTCAGGTGCTCCAGCTAGAGGGGAGATTTTTCCTAAACGGAATTTTTCTTTCATCACTTCAACATTTTGTTGTGAATAAATACGTGCAATCTTTTTATGAATGCCAGCTTCTTGACAAATCTCTACTGCAAGTTGATAGACAGTGTCGACTCCAACATCCGATCCACAAGTGCCAGAAGAACCGATGGTAATTGGGATATTCAGTTGGTCACCTGCTAAAATCATTCTTTTTAAATCGCGTTTGACATCTTCTAAAGCGTATTTTCCTAATCCAGAACCTAAATAATAGGGACCTGAGTCGGTTGAACCCGCATCACTGGAGAGGATATCAGGTTTCATTGCGATACCAGCTTCAAATGCTTCTTCGGTAATATTTAGTCCTAAAGCACCGTAGGGAACAAACACTTTTACTTTGCTCATATTCCTTCTTCCTTTCTAAATAAACAATGGGTATTGTAAGCGTATACTTTAGTTTTATTGTAAAATGCATTTGGTATAATGTAAAATGCGAAAAAATAAGAATTGGTATAACTTGTATGTTATGATAAAAATAGAAAAAATAATTTTGAAGAGGTGTTACGAATGATTAATGAAAAGCAAATCGACTATTTTATGACAGTAGCACATGAAAAGAATATGAGCAAAGCCGCTCGTCGATTATATATTTCTCAGCCAGCTTTAAGTCGTTATATTAGTCAGTTAGAAAAAGAGTTAGGAACCCTATTATTTAGACGAGAGCCTAATGGCCTAACTCTGACTCCGGCAGGGGAACTCTATTTAGAGAGTTGTCAGAAAGTTAATGCTATATATCGTTCTGTCTTAAATCAAATGGCTCATTCTGACTCTTTAGAGAAAAAACAAATCCGCATAGGAGTAACGACCTTAACCGGCGAATTTTTAATACCACATCTCATCCACTATTTTGATCAAAATTTCCCCCATGTGGAACTACATTTTATAGAAGAACGGATGGAAGCACTGTATGATATGGTAGCCGAGAATGAAGTGGATTTAGCTTTGGTCTATCACACCCATCACACAACCTTGCAGTACACTAAAATAATGGAAAACCGAGTGTATTTGCAGGTCCCGCCTTCGTTTGTAAAAGAACGAGAAGTACTGGAGGAAAATTGGTATCCAGGTACACAGAATCCTGCGATTTCAATAAAGCTATTGCAAGATCAAACGATGATTTTATTAAAAGAAGGAAGAGGGATGCGCAAAATAGCGGATAGTTTATTTACCCTTTATCATATTGAGCCACGTCATATTATGGAAACGACCAGCATTCATTTTTGTGGTCAGTTAACGGATTTAGACAAAGGTTTTACTTTTGTCCCCGGTATGGCACTCCATCGTTATAAACAAGAAGCACCTCAATCTTTTTACTGTCAATTGGAAGAACAAGCAATAAACCGACCAATCTATTGTTGTTATAAAGAGTATGATTATTTAACACCTGCTGAAAAATCGTTAATCACCTTTATGTCTCAAATTGAAGAAAGGATTCGAGAGTAAAATTTTTGGCTTGCATCCAAAATAAAGTTGTTGAAGGGACTGATATTGATGGTTTAGAAGTCTTTAGTAAAATATATGAGGCTGAGTGAGTGTATCCCCTCTTTGCGTTGTCTTAGAAAAATGATAAAATAAACATTCAAATTAAATAGTATAAGTTTTTGATACAAGGAGGGTTTATATGCTAAATGATTGTGTGATTGACCATGAACAAACATGGTTTCGCTACCGGAGTGCGGGCATTATTATTCACGAACAAAAAAAGTTATTCGTTGAAAATTAAGCCGGTAATTATTTTTATATGGTTGGTGGCGGAGTTCAAATAGGTGAGACGTCTGCCCATGCGGTTGAAAGAGAATTATTTGAAGAAACAGGTTTAACCACTAAAGTGGCGCGATTAGCCGTTGTTTGCGAAAATTTCTTTCATGAAGGGGGTTGGCACAGAGGCTGAGAAAATCCGACATACGTTAGAATTTTATTAAGTGGTCAATGTTGACGGTATTCACAACCTGCCAACTGAAACGGATCTCAAAGAAAAATTAGTGTGGATTCCTTTAGAAAAAATCGACCAATTTAATATTAAACCAGACTTCATCAAAAACCATATTAAGACCATTTTATCAAGTAACGAGATTATCCATTATGTGCAAAATGATCTTTAACTAAACCAAACTAAAGTAAATTTTTGACCTACCTAATTTAGTTCAAATAAGATGTGTTCAGCTATGGAACAAGTCAATTTAAAATAGTTAAATACCAATGGCATTAGTCGAGATAATTTGGCTAGTGCTATTTTCTATTGAAAAAATCGGTTAAGGAGCGAATATTTTATATAAATAATATTGATAAATTGCTATCCTCTGTTATAATTATAATTAAGAAAGCGCTTTATAATTTAGCGGAAAAATAATTTAGAAAGGAATGTAGTGAGCATTATTGATTAAATAGCAGCGATTCTTGATGTTGATAAGTGAGTTTGTAACTAAGGAAAAATATAAAATTAAATAGAGATGAAAAGGAGAATGTGATATGGCAACAATTTCACGGTATGAAACTAGTAGACTTGGTAAAGATAATCCTCAATTTTCAGCTTTAAGATCAACCATCGAGACCGCCTTTTATGGGAATAATGTAGAAGAAGTAAAAACGATAAGTGAGGCTTATGAAAGAGCAGCTGCTTATAAGGGAACGATTGTTTTAGATCAGGAGGTAGCTCATACCGAAGAGTTAGACTTACCAAAAGGTGCTAAAGTATTGGTTGATAATGGAGGACGTGTAACGGGACGTACAGCCGCAGCCAGACATCTTTCTGGAACGGGTGAGGATGATAAAAAGCTATTAGGAATTGTCCGCGATGCGTTGTATGCCAATCGTGAGCGTGAATATTTAACCACGACCGCTTATGTCGGACTAGATGAAGATTTTATGGTAAGAGCACGTTTGATGGTACCATCGGAAGAGATTAACAACTTATATTCTTGGTTATTAAATTTCCAATGGGCATCTGACCAAATGACCGCAATGTATGAACGTAGTAAAGTTTATGAAGATGAATCGGATATTTTAATTTATAGCGATCCAAAATGGACTCATCCTGACCATCCAAACGGTTTTGTTTACTTCGATCCAAAATGTAATGTGGTTATTGTCTTAGGTTTACCTTATTTTGGAGAATTGAAAAAAGGAACTTTAACATTAGCGTGGGCGATTGCACGTCGTCATGGTTATGTATCTTGTCATGGTGGTATGAAAGAAATGATTACCGGCGATAAACCTTACGTCGCAGCCTTCTTCGGCTTATCTGGTACTGGTAAATCGACTTTAACCCATGCAAAACACGAAGATAAATATGAGATTAAAGTACTTCATGATGATGCGTTTGTTATTTCATTGGATGATTTCTCTTCCATTGCCTTAGAGCCATCTTACTTTGACAAAACGCAAGACTATCCTTATGGACATCCTGAACAAAAATATTTTGTAACGGCTCAAAACGTTGGGGTTAGCTTGAATGAAGCAGGCGAAAAAGTATTAGTTACCGAAGATATTCGCAATAATAATGGTCGTACTGTCAAATCACGTTACTCAACACCGAATCGGGTGGATAAATTTGATGTGCCAATTAATAGCGTGTTCTGGTTAATGAAAGATGAGACCTTACCACCGGTAGTAAAGATTGAAGGGCCTGAATTAGCGATGATTTTTGGCTTAACTTTAACTACCAAACGTTCAACAGCTGAAAACTTGGTCCCAGGAACCAATATGGAAAAACTGGTTATTGAGCCCTTTGCGAATCCATTTAGAGTTTATCCTTTACAAGAAGACTGTGATTCATTTGAACAATTATTCAATTCAGGAGAAGTTCATGGCTATATCTTGAATACTGGTTTCTTTATGGATAAGAAAATTACGCCAGCTGTCACTTTAGGAATTATTGAAAGTTTAGTCGAAGAGCGAGCAGAGTTTGTGCCATTTGGACCATTAGAAGAATTAAGTTATATGTCAATTGAAGGGTATGAACCAGATTTTGATAATGAAGCTTATCGCAAATTATTGCATGAACGTTTAAATGACCGTGCTCAATGGATTAAAGAAATTAGTGCAGAAAAAGAGCCATTAAAAGCAAGCTATTATGAAACTTTAAATGCATTAGTAGAAAAATTAGCAAAATAAAATGGCTGTATAGCTAGATAGATACCGGGTAGGCCAATTGAAAATCATCTGATTTTCAATTGGCCTGCCTTTTTATTTTGAAACGATTAGGGTGATTGCGAAAGACAAGGTCGATAAGCGAAAAAATGGGAGGGAGTAGACCAGAAGTAG
>NZ_BCQX01000091.1 GCF_001552295.1 Globicatella sanguinis NBRC 15551
CCAAAAGAACTATGGTTTAGCAATCGTCCTGATAGATACATCATGACCATCATGGACGGAGAAGTGAAGCTAAGCAGTTCATATGTTGCCGGGAAAGCTAAGTTACGGATGATAAGTCCTAACTACTACTGGCGGGATATGAAAGGCTACACCAAAACACAATTTGATGGTCAGTATGGCATTGTGGAAAATACAGGCACCGCACCGACTAAGCCAATCTTTGACGTTAAGTTTAAATCAGATTGTGGATATGTTAGTTTGGTCGGTCCTAATGGCTTCTTAGCTTTGGGCAATCCAAAGCAAGAAGATACGATTCAACTACCGTCAACTGAAGTGGCACTACAAGATGAATTTACGACTTCGTCATTATCAAACTGGACGAAAATCACGAATGCTGAAACTTGGATTCCTGACTACATCAAAATGAGTAGTGCTGGAACTGGTAAAGCTGATTCAGTCGGTATGGTACTTAATGCACCTGGATCTAAAACCTATTACTGGAATGGCCATGCCGTTACTAAAGAATTTCAAGCAGGGGCAATCGGAATTGAAGCAGATAACTTTGATTTAAGCAGTAAAGTGGCCATGTCGAATGCTGGCGATTTAAACAATACATGCGCACTACTAATGGTCGTTATGGACGCTAATAACGTACCTATCATGTCAACTTCTATCTATGACATCAATTCTGGAAAAAATGAATTGACCGTCACATTTAAAGTACCAACTAATAGTGGAGCAAAATCTTCTAAAATCATCCATACTGGCAAATTATCAGCTTTAGACGGTCGTATTCGTATGGTCAAGAAAGGCAATAGTTTAAGTTGGGAAGTTTACTCTGATAAAACAGTAGTAACAACTGGCCAAACGTTAAGAGTTGGTATGAAAGTACATATTTCTAAGTCATGTACACATGCTGAAACAGGTCATCCGATTAAAAAAGGCTATCATGATTTAACGTATGTGATTGGTGGCGTTAGAACTGGTAAAGAAGGTTCTAAAGCTTATCGCTTAGATCATGGCGGTTGGCCAATTTATTGGATTTATGAACGTGACATTAAAGAATCACGTAATACATCCATTTCACGAGTTCCATCAAGTGTTAAATATTCCACTATTGACAATCAATTAGCACAATTAAAGGCAACTAAAGTCTTTATCTGGCAGGCTAAATGGCACACGAGCAAACCTTATAGCCAATTTGTAGTTGATAATATTTTGGTCAAACGGACACATGATGTATCGGAACTTGATATTAAGAATGTATTCACGACAGGTGACCATCTCTATATCAATACCGAAACGAACGAAGTCTTATTAAATGGAGCGAACGCATCAGGATTGTTAGATGTCGATAGTCGGTTCTTCTCAATTGACGGTGGTCCAACTCAATTAGCAATCGATTATTCAGAATGGGCGACATTGCCTGAAGTAACAGTGACACATGAAAGTAGGTGGCTATCTTAATGATTAGAATCATTGACAGAAATTTTAACGCGGTGGATATCATCTCAAATGATTCTGAAGGTGGTATCAACTTTTACGAAGACAGGTTAAAGACTACTCTAGCGAGTGGTCTTTATACTTTTGAATTTAAAACAGACAAGGTCATTCCACGACACCATCATTTGGAAGTCGGGAACATGATTTATTTTAAAAAAAGGAACGGAAAAGAACTTTTGATGACCATTACTAGCATCACAGAAGATACTTTTAACAAAACTGTTTACTGCGAAGACACCACTATCACCATGTTGAATGGTTTTGTGGATGCAATCAACATTAATCACTCACCAGAACGCTTATCGTTTTATGCTAAACAAGCACTTGAGGGGACTAAATGGGAAATTAATATTAATGAATCAGATACTGAAATGAAGTTGGAATTTAGGTCTACTCAAAGACGGTTAGAACGTCTAAGAGAGATTGCGACAGCTTTCAATGTGGAACTCGATTTTGGGGTTGAATTTACTCCAGGAACAGCTCCTAAGCTTTATGTTAACTTTTTAAAAAAACGTAACGAATCAAAAGAAGCCTTTAGAATTTCAACTGATGATGTGGTAGAAAATTTAGAACGAACAGTCGATATTTACAACATGGCCACAAAAACATTAGTTCGTGGCGCTCAAATTAAATTTGACCCAAGTAAGGTGGCTAATTTGAAAGAATTAAAAGCCAAACCTAAACCAATAGAACCGACTAAAGACACTTTTGCTGAAGCCATGATTGCTAAAGCATTTGAAATTAAGAAGTTAGGTAGACGGTATCAATGGGGTGGAAATGGTAATCCATCATGGGACTGTTCAGGCTACATGCAAGCGTGTATTGAAGCGGCAGGGGTGAAAATTAATCACAGAGCCACAACCTACACAATGAAACAACAGTATGCACCGTTTAAAGTAATTAAAACGAGCGAATTGAAACGTGGCGATTTAATTATGTACGACACTGGCTATACATACCCTGGTGATTGGAATCATGTAGGACTGTACTTAGGACCAACTTTAGATGCGCCTAACTCTGTGATTCATGCAGGTGATCCGGTAGGTTTAACTCAAAAAGCCAATTCAATGAAGATAGTCGGCGCTGTGCGTGTGATTCGATAGAAAGGAGGTAGAGAATGACAACAGGAAGTCTATATTTAGATTCCATCAAAGCAGGTGCTATCCGTGGTTGGATTGAAGAACGCATACCCGCTTCTTTGACTGGTGCGCAAGCAGCACTTGAATCAGGTTGGGGTACAAGCTCTTTAGCAAGAGCACCACATAACAATCAATTTGGTATCAAGGCATCAGCTGATTGGACGGGACGAGTCGTTAAGATGCCTACTAAAGAATATCTAAACGGGTCATGGACCACGGTCAATGCAGATTTTAGAGCATATGATGACATTAACGATTCTGTAGCAGATCACGCTAAATTCTTTACATCAACCGAATGGCGCAAGTCAAATTATAAAGCGGTCATTGGTGAAACGGATTATAAAAAAGCTTGTTATGCAGTCAAAGCAGCAGGTTACGCCACTGATCCGGATTATGCATCTAAACTAATCAATATTATTGAAAAGTATAAATTGTACGAGTGGGATACAGAAGCTCAAAACGGGTCAGTGCCTACTGCATCAGAAGACGTTGAAATTGTCTCTGATCTACAACCTAAATCTAAAATTGTAGGTGGTGACCTATCAGAAGCTGGTCGTGCTTTTAGTAAGCAAACAGGTGTTTCAGTTATAGGTGATTCATTGGGTGTCGGAACTGAACCGCATTTAGTTAAACTGATTCCAAATTCAAATTACGACGTTAAAGGTAGTCGTCAAATCACTCATTCTGATTCAAGTTTAAACGGAACTGTATCTCTTCAAAACATGAAGAATGCAGGTAAATTAAAAGATAACGTAGTCGTAATATTGGGGACTAACAGAGGACTTACAGCCGGTGAAATTGATACCTTTATGTCAATTTGCGGAACGGAACGTAAAGTATTATGGGTTGAAACAGCATCAGCTGTTAGACATAACTTGTCTGCTAACGAAGAAATGCGTAAAGCAGCAACTCGTCATAAGAATGCGTTCGTTTTAGGTTGGTATGACATGGTGGGTGGACTTAGAAAAGAGTATTACGGTTCTGATGATATCCACATGACTTACATGGGGTATTTTAATCATGCCAAAGCAATTGTGCAAGGTGTCTATGAAATGTCCACCGGAGATTTTGATTCATCAGTAGCTGAAACTACCACCATGCAATTTGAAGGTATTAAAGGTTTTAAATTATCGGAAGATGGAAAACTTGAATACACAGACGAAAACAAAGTTAAGCAAGTGATCCAAACAGAATTTAAAGGACTGTCCACCGACGGAAAATCCAATTATATCTATAATGTATCAGCTAATAATGCGTATAACCCCCAAACGGGAGCAACTGAAGCCGATTGGCTTGAAGGTCGTTTTGAAAGTAGTGAATTAAAGGGACTAGACCTATTCATGGCAGCTTGTCGGGATATGATGAATCGTGGTGAACCTGAAGCAACTTATCGCGTAGTCCTATCGGAATTACCGAAAGGAATTGAAATCGGTGCAGAAGGAACTATCGTTGATACGGCATCTAATCCACCACGATATATCACTGCCAGAGTTAGTGAGATCACGACATCTCAAACTAATCCTGAATTTAACGAAGTCGTGATTACGAATGTAGTCGAAGTGAAACCTTTTGAGAAACCGACAACTTTGCTTATTCAGGAAGAACTGAGAAAGAATCGGGACAAGTTAGATACTGATTACAAGGAGAGAATACTTGAATCAGATTTAAATTCAATGGGTGGCCTTGTGTTAGCCACTGAAGATTCCGAAACCACCTTAATTGCTGATGTTGAAGTAGAAGGCGAAAACGTCACTGAACACTATTCGGATTTTAGATGGGAAAGACAATCTAACAATGCAGAATCCGATAAACACTATAATGAGATATTATCAAAGACCGAAAACGGTATGACGTTAAATGTATCTGATAAGGATATTGAAGGAGAAGAGTCCAACTTTATCTGTAGAATCTATGATGATGCAGGGAATTTAGTTCGAACTATCATGAAGAAAATGGTGTCACAAGTCAAAATCAAAAAAGAAATCGACACCGTTTTAGATCGGTTCGACACCGAACGCACCGAAACCGAACAAGCAATCACCGAAGCTTTGGAAAGTGCAAAGGCAGAAGCAGAACGGTTAGATGAAGAACGACAACAAGTTATTGAAGGCAAGTTTGAAGTAGTTAACAAAGCCAATGAAAAACTGGAACAATCTATCAAAACAGCAGAGCAGAATGCACAATCGGCGTTACAGAAAGCTGGGGCAAGTGAGGACTTGGCTAAGACAGCGAAAGAAGTTAGTGAGAATGCGATTGCGAACTTAGGAACTGTCAAAACCGAACTAGGTGAAGTTAAAACACAAGCAAGTGACAGTGTGATTAAAGCCCAAGAAGCATTGGACACAGCTGGAACGTTAAGTACACAAGTGAAGTCCTATGAGGAAACGGTTGATGGCTACAAGTCGGAAGTTGCTAATTATAGTCGTACCAATGAAACCTTGACTGCTAAGGTTAAGTCGTACGAGGAAACAGTTGATGGGTATAGTCAAACCTTAACAAGGGTTGAGGGGAAGATTGATGGTGGAGTTGGTGGTAGAAACTTAATAATTGGTAGTGAAACTAGAGAATTTTATCCATATCAAGGTTCGAACTTAACACACACTCATGGAATTGAAGTTCCAGAATGGCATGCGTCAGACGCTATTAAAGTTACTGGAACTACTGGAAGCCACACAGTGTTTGCAACACTTTCTACAGGTAGACCTAGTGCAACAGACCCAGACGCTTATGTGAAAGAAGGAGAGCCTTACACATATTCTATTTATTTTAAAAATGATGGAGCAAACGATATTACCGTCAATTCAAACGGTAACGTTGGTGGAGATGTAGTTAAAAGTGGTGAATTAAAAAGGGTAGTATTAAGTGATTATGTCCCAGAAACTGGAAGTAAGTCTTTTAATCAGTTCACAATTTCTACAACTGTTGGTTCAACTGTCAATTTTACTTATTGGCACCCACAAATAGAAAAGGGGTTAATTGTTTCTGATTGGAAGTTGGCATTAGAGGACACTTTAAAACAAAGTGAATTTAAATCGTATAAAAACGAAGTAACCTCTACTACTACTGAACATACACGTAGATTAACTGCCCTTGACGGAGATGGCGGTCGTATCAGCAAGGTTGAACAGACTGCTACTCAAATCCAAAGAAGCCTATCCAACTATGCACCAACCACTTATGTCGATACTAAAATTACCGAAAAAGCGGGGGAAATAACGACTAATTTAACAAAGGTGGTTGAAGGGAAAGTTGATAACTTACAAATTGGTACTAGAAACCTACTTAGTAATACTGAAACATTTGAACCTTTACCTCCTCTAATTACCAATAATCCAGAAAGCGAGTATGCACTGTCTGGTTCAAAATGGTTAAAAGTCGGAGATGTGAACGGAACTGTCTTAATTAAATTCGCAATCAATGACACCATTAAACAAGGCGATATTTTCGCTGTAAGTTTTATAGGTCAATCGTGGAATTCAACCACCTCTAAAGTGAGATTTAAAGTACCGTGGGGTGCTTGGAGTGAAACAAAGGTCGTAGGTAAGGCTGGAGTCCCAACATATAACATATTCTACGTACAAGCTCCAACAATACAGATAGATGATTATGTAGAAACCAATCACTTCTGGATGGAAGTAGAATATCCTTTTTATTTCTTACCTAAATCATTAAAGATTGAAAGGGGTAATAAACCTACAGATTGGAGTCAAGCTCCAGAAGACAACGTAACAAAAACAGAATTCCAAACCGTCAAAGAAACGACTAGTCTGTATGAACGGACAATTGGTACGACTGAAGCGAAAATCAAATCGAATATCGCTAAAATCACCATGACGAATAGTCTGTTTCAAAAGGAAGTGTCGAAGAATGCTGATGTATCAAACACTAAATCGCAAGTCACTCAATTAGCAAATTCATGGGCATTAACCTTAAAATCTGGAAACGATATTAAGACCGCAATCAACGCTACCACAGACGGAATACGTTTGAAAGGTAGTTTAATCACACTTGACGGTCTAGTGAACATGACTTCAAGCTTTATCGTGCCCGAAGGTAATATCGGCAATCTATCCGCTAAGAAAATAACATCAGGTACTATCGACACAGCACGATTGAACTCAAGCGATATCGTCACGAAAGGCTTAACCTCAAATGTCGTTAAATCAGACCACATTTTGGCAGATAACGCGCTATTCAAAAAGTTATTCACCAACGACCTAGCCACACAAAACCTAGCAACCAAGCGCGCATGGATTAAATCAGGTATGATTGGTGACGCTCAAATCGGTACTGCTCAAATTGGGCAGATAGATGCAAGTAATGGGAAGATTGTTAATTTTGATGCACGATATATCACAGCTAATCATGCGGAATTAATAACAGCTGGATTTAACGGATTGAACTCACGAACTACCGTTGACGGAACTGGTATTAATGTAACGAACACGGACGGAGAATTTATCTCGTTAAACAACAATGCAGAATTACGTTCTCGTTCATCAGACGGTAATTATATCGTTCTCGGGAACGGTCGATTACAAGTTTACAATCCTACTCAAAATCAAGGTTATTTTGGTGTGGCTTTATCGGACGCTGACGGTAGTAAGAAAATGGGTGTATATATGCCCCAAGGGTCTAGTGGTTTCCAAATCGCTAGAAATATGCAAGTGACATCACAAGTGGTCGACGGTAAAAGCTATACTGTTACATCAGCAAACGTAAGCGGTGGTTGGTCATCAATCGTTGATAGCATCATCAGATTAGGCATACACCCTAGCTACAATTCAAGTAACGTCAATCATCAGCGATGGCTAGAGTTCTCAAAATACTTGCAAAACTTAAACGGTTGGACTTCAACACCTAATCTGAGAGCAGGGTCTGTGGTTATGGTCACTAAGACAGTTAAACCAGCACCTAGCTCAGGTACAGAATGGCGACATTACGTCAAGTTTGATATCGATAGTAAAGGACAGCCACAATCGTATTTTTACGAGGGTGTGCAAATTTACAACGGTATGACGATTCAGCGAGGTGACTTATGGATTAAATCGCCTGGTAGATTAAGAAATGAATCCGATAGACGAGTTAAAGAAAATATCGAAGCTTCCAAAGTCAAGGCATTGGACGAAATCCGAAACCTAGAGTTCGTGCAATTTGACAAGAAAGCGGACGGAAGTCATCAAGACGTTGGATTGATTGCACAGGATAGTGGTAAGTTTAGAGTAATTGGCGAAGAAACAGAAGCAGTTGATGTGTTGAGATTAATTTATACGAGTGCAAAAGCGATACAAGAGTTAGAACGTAAAGTAAAAGAACTGGAGGAACAGAATGAAACACTTAGAAATCACCATTGAAGAACTGGCATTAAAGCTAGCACAGGAAACGATTAATAAGAACAATGCTTTAGTAGTGGCACAAGAACTACAACAAGAAAACGAAGAATTGAAAGCACGTATAAAAGAATTGGAGGAACATCATGCTGAAAGCAACGAGTAGATTTTGGGACGGTCACCAATACCGAGTGAGCGTCCAAGATAATGAACCAGATTTGAATATCATCTCCGTGCGATTTGATGTGGACTTATCGGAGTTGCCCGAAGCAGAACTGATTGACCGAGTAATGAACCAGTTTTATCGTGAGAGATATGAAGGTAAGTTTATTTCGGAAGCAGTTGATACTGTGGAAAAGGTCAAAAACGAAATGCTATCGTTGGTTGAAAAATACAAAGCAATGGTGGCTGATGGTGAGTCGACGGTTAATAACATTAAGAAAGAAGCAGAAATCACCCAAGGGAGCGTGATTGAAGCAACAGAAATGCTATTCGACCATGAGATGAGGTTAACGACACTTGAAGGTGATGCTAATGAAGAAACTAATACAGAGATTGAGGGAGGTGAGTAAGTTGATGGCAATGTTAATGGCTTTAAATATCGTTGAAGGTAGATATACCTACAATCGTGTACCTAAATTATTAAAAGACCAAGTTGACGAGCAGTTATTGGTTATGGGTTATAAGATGGTTGACGGTAACTTGGTACCAGTAGAGGAGTAGGCTTAATCGCCTGCTCTTTTTATTGAAAGGAGAGAATAGATGATCACAGAAAATTTTATTGAAAAATTAATGTTAGAAATGTTAACCATTCATCAAAACCCATATGTTTTAATATTCGGTTGGATGGTAGTAATGGATTTTGTTACGGGGTACTCTAAATCTTTTATTGGTAATGTGGCTAACTCTACTAAAGGACTGCAAGGGTTGATTAAACACTTATTAGTGGTGGTTTTAGTGTTAAGTGTTTGCCCTTTACTGGCTGTGTTAGGCTTTAGACCGATAGCTACATCATTTATTTTATTTTACATAGCGACTTATGGCATCAGCATTATCGAAAACTTAGGACAAGCTGGTGTACCACTACCTGATTTTGTGAGTAAGTATTTTGATAAGTTGAATCGACAGCATACCGAGATTGACATTAATAATGTCAAAATGACGATTGATAAAGCACATTTAAAACAAGGAAATGAGGATGAGTAAATGGGAGTTAATAAAGTATTAAATATCGCCCAAAGCTATTTAAACGTACGAAAGTATTCAGCACAGCACAAGGCTATCATTGACGCTTATAATAAGGTCAAACCTATTCCTATGGGATATCCAGTGAAATATGATGATGACTGGTGTGATGCTTTCGTTACACACGTTTTCGATAAAGCAGGGCAATCTAGCTTAATCGGACGTGAATGCGGTGTGGAGCGACACAAAGCTATCTTTAAATCAAAAGGCATTTGGTTAGGTTTAAAACGTCCGCAAAAAGGCGATTTAGTAACGTTCCACTGGGGCGGACAGCGCAACGGATTTGCTAATCACATTGGGATTGTGTATGCGGTCAATGGC
>NZ_BCQX01000092.1 GCF_001552295.1 Globicatella sanguinis NBRC 15551
AGGTGAGGAAGATGTATCAACATAATCATGCAATCAAACAAGTCGTACAAGAAATCATGGCGGATGAAATGAATCAAGTCTACACAGAAGAAGGAATTGAACCACTCTTTGTGGCCCCGTCAACCGCAAAAATATTATTAGTAGGACAAGCACCCGGTAGACTCGCACAGGAATCAAGACAGACTTTTAATGACCCGAGTGGTGATCGATTACGTAATTGGTTGGGGGTTAGTCGCGAAGTTTTTTATGAATCTGGAAAGTTTGGAATCGTACCGATGGATTTTTATTTTCCAGGTAAAGGCAAATCGGGAGATAAGCCACCACGTAAAGGCTTTGCTGAAAAATGGCATCCTAAACTACTTGAATTAATGCCTGATATTGAATTAATCATTCTAATTGGAGCCTATTCACAGCGATATTATTTAGGCAGTCAGCGAAAACGAACCTTAACGGAAACAGTCCGTCATTATCAAAAATATTTACCAAAGTACCTGCCACTCGTTCATCCGTCACCCTTGAACATCCGTTGGATGAAGCGTAATCCTTGGTTTGAAGAGGAAGTTATCCCGGAGTTACAAGATAGGGTAAAGGAAATATTGGAATGAACTTAGCACTTAAACTCGTTCTCTAAGGAGAGCGAATTTTTTTATTTTAACAATTGCCTATGTATTCAACTATATTTGGTGAGGGATTTTAATCCTCACTAGAAGTTCTTGAGACCCAATCCCCACCGAAGTGATTATTCTTTTAATTCTAGAGGAAAAATAATAGGTTACGAAGAAGATTTTTCTATAAGTGATACGCACATTTGTGCAATCATAAAAATGATATAACATTTGTGTTGATAAAACGTTTTCTATGAGTTATTATGTATTTAACGAAAACGAATTAACTTTCGTTCGAAATATAATTAAAATATTTTATAAGGAGAGTCGTCATGGAGATTACTAACGAAGAACAAATGATAATGCAAATAATTATGAATTCTGCTAATGCTAAAGGATTAATTTATGAAGCGATGAGTTTGTCAAAAGAAGAAGATTTTGAAGGCGCAAGAAAGAAGCTTGAGGAAGCGAACGATGCGATTAATGATGCACATACTTCTCAAACAGCTTGGTTAACAGCAGAGGCCAGAGGGGAGTCAAATGGCATTTCAGCGCTATTAGTACACGCACAAGATCATTTAATGACAACGATGTCTGAAATGAATATGATCACAGAAATGATTGCATTAAGAGAAGAAATGAGTCAAATTAAGAGAGGAGTTCATTAAAATGTTACAAATTAAGTTATTCTGTGCATTGGGGATGTCTACAGGAATTCTAGTTAAAAATATGGAGAAAGCAGCTAAAAGTCAAGGAATAGATGTAGATATTAAAGCCTGTAATGAAGGAAAATTATCCGATTATTGTGGCGAAATGGATGTTGCGTTATTAGGACCTCAAGTGAGTTATACGTTTAAAAAAAATGAAGTGATTTGTAATTCGCATAATATTCCAATTATGGTGATTCCAATGGTTGATTATGCAATGTTAGATGGTGAAAAAGTTTTAAAAATGGCACTAGACAAAATTACAGAATATAAAAAATAATAGAAAAGGTGTTCATTATGGAAAATTCAAAAGTAGATAAAATATTAGAATTTGTGGGTAAGTTTATTAACTCAAAACCAATAATTGCTTTAAAGGACGGAATGTTATCTATTTTACCTTTAACTGTTGTGGGATCAATATTTTTAATTATTGCAAATTTGCCATTTCCCGGTTTGGTTACCTGGTTGAATGGAGTTTTTGGTGAAGGTTGGAGTACTCCGTTTGCACAAGTTTATGCTGGAACATTTGCCATTATGGGATTGATTTCTTGCTTTTCAATTGCTTATTCGTATGCTAAATATTCTGGTGTAGAAGGGCTACCTTCTGGTGTACTCTCATTAGCTGCATTTTTTATTACTCTAAGAGACGGTTTCATTATGGAAGATGGAAATTTATTAGGTGGTGTAGTTGAAAAAATGTGGTTAGGTGGTCAGGGGATGATAGCAGCGATTTTAATTGGATTATCCGTAGGTGCTATCTATTCTGCATTTATTTCAAATCATTGGACCATTAAGATGCCAGATCAAGTTCCGGTTGCCGTATCAAATCAGTTTGAAGCAATGGTTCCAGCATTTGTAATTTTTTTGACCTCTATGCTTGTTTATATTATTTCTTCTAAATTAACCGATGGTGGGACATTTGTTGAATTAATCTATCAACTTATTCAAGTTCCATTACAAGGTTTATCTGATTCATGGTTTGGGGCAATCGGAATTGCTTTATTCATTTCATTACTATGGTGGTTTGGGGTTCATGGTCAATCTGTTGTCAATGGTATTATGACAGCATTATTACTATCTAACCTAGAAGTAAATCAAACTTTAGCAACGCAAGGCAAATTAGCTTTAGACCAAGGAGCAAAAATTGTAACGCAACAATTTTTAGATTCATATATTATTTTAACTGGATCAGGGATTACATTTGGTATTGTGATTTGTTCATTACTATTTGCAAAATCTCAACAATATAAAGCGATTGGTAAGGTTTCAATATTCCCAACCTTATTTAACATTAATGAGCCTGTAATATTTGGATTACCTGTTGTTTTGAATCCAATTATGTTCATCCCGTTTATTGCTGTTCCAGTGATTGCAGCAGTAATTTTATATGTTTCCATTTCGATAGGATTTTTAGCACCATTTAGTGGGGTAGTGCTTCCATGGTCTACGCCAGGAATCATTTCTGGATTTCTTGTAGCAGGTTGGAAGGGAGCTCTCATCCAAATTATTATTTTGTTAGTTTCTGTTGGAGTTTATTATCCATTCTTCAAAATGCAAGATAAAATTACTTACGAAAAGGAACAATCAGCGGTTACAGAGTAATATTAAATCGAAATGCATATTATTAAATAAAAATTTACATTGGGGTGAGATGAATGGAAAATCAAAAAAGGGGACTTTTAGCAAGGGTAGGACATTATTATTATGTAGATAATATGAGTCAAGTTGAAATAGCTAAGAGACTGAATATCCATCGCTCTACCGTAAGTAGAATGTTGCAACAAGCACGTGATGAAGGCATTGTTCAAATTAAGATTAACTTTTCTTCATCGAATATTTTTGATTTAGAAAATTACTTTAGAAACAAGTATGGTTTAAAAGATGTTCTTATTGTTGGCAACGAAAAGTCAATTCCGTCGATGAAAGAAAAGATGTTTTTCGAGGAAGCCGCTTATTATCTATATCGAATAATCGATAGACAAAAAATGATTGGAATTACCTGGGGATCTACTTTGGGAAATACAATAGCAAATATTAATTGGCAAAAACAAACACAAGCAACATTTGTTCCTTTAGTTGGGGGTCCAAGTCAAATAAAATCAGAGTATCATGTAAATAGTATTGTCCATTCATTATCAGAAAAATTTATTGGTAAAAGTATTTTTATCAATTCAACTGCTGTTCAAGAAACAGAGAATTTGGCTCAAGGAATAATCCAATCGAAGTATTTTAAAAAAATTTATGATGCATGGAACAACTTGGACTTAGCAATTGTTTCAGTGGGGGGACTCATTGAATCGACAGAGAGTCAATGGCGAGATTTATTAAATGAAGATGACTATCGACATTTACGAGAAGAAAATGCAATTGGTGATTGTTGTTGTCGTTTTTTTGATGAAGAGGGACAAGAAATCAAGGGTTCTTTAAATAAACGAACAGTTGGAATTACAATTGAACAACTCAATCATGTACCTGAAGCGGTTGTTATAGCCTATGGATTTTCGAAAGTTAAAGCAATCCATACCATTATCGAAAAGAAGAAAGGCATTAACTTAGTCACTGATTTTGAAACGGCAATTGAAATACTAAAACTTGACAATGACAAAAATGTTGATGAATTTATTGAATAAATAGAAAGAGGCGAGAGTTTAATGGAATTTATGATTGATACAGCAAATTTAGAGGAAATTGAACATTATAATAATCTGATTCCTTTAAGTGGGGTTACTTCAAATCCTACGATTGTAAAAAAAGAAGGGAAAATAGATTTTTATCAACACATGAGACAAATCCGTAAAATAATTGGTGACCAAACATCGCTTCATATTCAAGTCGTAGCGACTGATTATGAGGGTATAATTAAAGATGCTAAGGCAATTGTTGAAAATGTTGATAAGGAAGTTTACATTAAAATACCTGTTAAT
The DNA here is from genome assembly GCF_001552295.1 of Globicatella sanguinis NBRC 15551. Lineage (GTDB taxonomy): Bacteria > Bacillota > Bacilli > Lactobacillales > Aerococcaceae > Globicatella > Globicatella sanguinis. Next base: position 4,237 of record NZ_BCQX01000092.1, read on the forward strand.
GAAGCGGGAATTCAAGCTATCAAAACACTAAAAAATGAAGGATATCATGTGACAGCAACTGCTGTTTATACTAAATTCCAAGCCTATTTAGCAATTGCAGCCAACGCAGACTATATTGCTCCTTATTATAATCGAATGGAAAATTTAAACATTGACCCAAATGATTTAATTAAGGAAGTTTCGAAAGAAATCGCAAGAACAAATAGTAACTCGAAGATTTTAGGAGCATCATTTAAAAATGTTAAGCAAGTAAATTCAGCATTAGAAAATGGTGCACATGCGGCTACAATGAGTGTGGACATTATTAAGACGGCATTGACTATGTCTTCAATACAAAAAGCGGTCAACGACTTTAATAAGGACTGGGAAAGCATATATGGAAACGGATTGGTTATTGCTGATCTGTAATAAGATAGAATAACTTTTGACTTCCATTGTAGAATAATAATTCTGCTTTGGGAGTTAAATTTATATAAGGAGTCAAAAAAATGAACCAAAGACAAGAGGTGAACAGTCTCGTTTTAGAAGTAAATCAATTAATTTTAGAGGAACACCCATCATTTAAAGTGACTTTGGAAGAATTTTCAAACAAAGGTTTTACCGTTATCTATGACACAAATCAAATATCTTCTTTTTTAAGATTGAAATTTGGAAAAGATGCTGGGGAGATTATATTTGATAGTGTCCCAATCGGAGAAGTCTTAATGTTTTTAAATAAATTCATCTCGGAATATTATCAGATTGTTAGTGAAATGAAAGAGATTGATCGACAGTTTATATTAAACCTAAAAAACTGCAATGATTTTACGCTATTTGTCGGTAATGACTGTGATAAATGTTATGCCATGATGGATACGATTAGTAAAATAGCATTATTAAATCAACATGTCACTCTTCAGATCATTGACTATGCCAGTTTTGAAAATGTTAACCAAATAGAAATCTTTGGCTTACCAACTACGTTTCTTAATCAAAAAGAATTTGCAATAGGAAAACTATCCTTATCTTCATTATTATGTAAATTGGGAACGCAACAATTAAGAGAAATGGATACGAGTTCTATTTATGATGTGGTCATTTTAGGAGGTGGGCCTGCTGGGATATCTGCTGCTATTTATAGTGCTCGTAAGGGATTGAAAGTCGGAATGGTTTATGATTCACTGGGTGGACAAGTAAATGACATTCATCTTCTTGAAACGGTCGCTGGAGTTCCAGAAATCAGTGGATGTGATTTAGTTGAAATCTATCATAAACAGTTAATGAAGTATCCAATCGTGCATTTTAGCTACCACAAGGTGGTGAGTATAGACTACCGTTATGATTTTATTAGCTTACTTTTAGAAAATGACGTCACTATTAAAACTAGAAGTCTAATATTAGCTACAGGAGCTAAACGTAGCTTAATGGAAATTGAGGGTGAACAGCAGTATTTAAATAAAGGAATTTCATTCTGTGCACACTGTGATGGACCTATATATAAAAATAAGACAGTTGTAGTGACTGGTGGTGGCAATGAAGCTTGTCAATCTGCACTTGTTCTATCAGAGATAGCAAAAAAAGTAATAATTTTGGAAATGTCTAAATTCTTAACAGCGGATAGATTATTACTCGACCAAATTGATAAACGTCATAATATTAAAGTGTTATGTAACCGCTTTTTATATTCAATAGAAGGGAATGGACATGTTGAATCTATTTCAATAATGAATCACTTAAATGGGGAATCAGAAAAAATATCAACTGATGGAATTTTTGTGATGGGTGGATTTACTCCTAATACAGATTTTACTAATAAATTTTTAGAACTAGATGAGAGAGGCAAAATTATCGTAAATGAACTAGGACAGACTAATTTGCCAAATATTTTTGCAGCAGGCAATTGTACCAATAAAAAATATAATCAAGTAGCAATTTCAATTGGAGATGGTGCAACGGCAGCCCTTACTGCTCACGAATATTTACTTTTACATACATGATTCAATTTTTGGACGTGAGAGGAGCATTAATATGTCTAATTCACTTACTGAAGCACATCGTTTGTGGAGAGAAGGAAAAGAACTTCTTGCAATCGAGTACTATGATATTGCATTAAATGAGGCTAGAAAACATAAAAATATTGAAGAACAGATAGAGATTATGAATGAATATGGTGGTGCTTTAAGAGTCGTTGGACACTACCATGAAGCTGATGAATTATTATTTGAAGCATTAGACTTGATTGAAAATTTAATAGGCAAACAAACTTTAGCCTATGCTTCAACTTTAATAAATATTGGTAATAATAAGCGTATGATGGGGAAATTAGCAGAAGCCGAAGTTAGTTTTCTTGAGGCTAAACAAATAATGGAATTAATAAAATCGTTTAATTATGAGTACAGTTCATTATGTAATAATCTGGCACTTTTATATCAATCTCAAGATAAAAATAGTTTGGCTCTAAATTTATTAGATTCAGCCATTCAGTATCTAAAATCGGATGAAAAATATAAATTGCCTTTAGCTATCACCTATAATAATTTGGCTAGTTTGTACCTTCACCAAAATAATTTGCAGAATGCAAAAAAATATATATTACTTGCAGAAGAAATTTATTTTAGCATTTTAGATAAAAATCATCCACTGATAGCAACACTTTTTTGCAATAAAGCTCAACTGTTTTTTAAGTTAAAGCAACTTCCGCTTAGTTTATATACTTATTTAGAGGCAAGCAAAATATTTGAAGTGAACTTTGGTACTCGCAGTTTAGATTATAGGGAAAATAGGATTAATATTGAGTTTGTAACGAAGACGATAGAAAATCAAGTTCAATTAATAAATCCCACTCAATTTTCTATGGGGATGCAACAATGTCAAAAATTCATTTTAGAAGAATTATTACCTTATATTCTAAAAGAAATGCCCATTTTATTGCAAAATGCTTGTATTGCTTTAGTAGGACCAGGTTCTGAATGTTTGGGATATGATGATGAGATATCAACTGACCATGATTTTTTAGCTAAGGCATGCATATTTGTTGAAGCACAGAAATTATTGGATGAAAAAGAATCTATTCGTCAATTGCAGAAGCAATTTAAAGACCAGGTTCAAATATTGGCGACAAGCCAATTTTACAAGCATTATACTAACAGTGAAAATGGACCGGAAAGTGTGGAAGATTATTTGCAATTAGAGGATCACTTTTTAGCAACAGCTTGTAATGGGCATGTTTTTTTAGATTATGATAGTGACTTCGTTAAAATTAGATTGCGACTTTTAAATCACTATCCAAAAGATATTTGGTTGAAGAGAATGGCGTATACCTGCAATATGATTGCTCAATCAGGACAGTATAATTATTCTCGCTGCCTTAAAAGGCATGATTATACTGGAGCTGCTTTAGCACTAAGTCAGTTCATTGAACAATACAGTCAAGCGATTCATTTAATAAATAAAAAATATCAACCATTTTATAAATGGATCAGTCTTTCCCTTGTTGAATGCGATATTCTGGGGGATGAGACTATCGGCAATTTTAAGGAATTATTAGAGTCACAATCAATGGATTTTAAGAAAAAAGTTGATCGAATTAACCAGATGTGTTTTCAGTTAGTAATATATTTTAATGAAAATGATTTGAGTGAGTCTAAAATAGATTTTTTAACCTACCAAGCTACAGAGTTAATGAAAAAAATAAAAGACAAAAAATTGAGGGAAAGTAATCCATGGAAACGTGATGATGTGGGGGGAGAATAATGAACCGCGAACAACTAATCGAAAAAATTGTCCAAATAGAATTAGACTGTTTTCTACAGACAAATCATGGACAACAAAAAGCCAAATGTCAAGAACAACCAGAGACATTTGTATTGTCAAGAATGAGTAAATGGTTTTTGTTTGATGAAAGAATACTATTGTCATATTTTCAAGATTTAAAAGATTATTTGACTAAAAACTTGAATATTATAACCATTAAATACGCTTATATGATGTTCTATGAAGAAACGGTAGAATTTAGCCTACTAAATTATGATTTACCCACTATAAGTGAAGAAAAAGAGGGGAAAATAAATAATCTTGTAAGACAAGTAATCAAGTGGGATGCTGAAGCTGAAAAGCACCCAGGATATATAAAAGAAAGACCGAGATATAATATACCTAATCAGAATATTACCTCACTTGAGACTTATTTATATGGAGAATATGCAACTTATTCTGAACAAACATTAAATTTATTAGCAAAGCAATTTGAATGTTGGAGAGAAACACAAGATAATCCCATTATTCGATTGATGGAATATTTGACCTTCTTTAAGTAAAAAAGAGCTTTATCTCTTGTAATCGGCGAAACCGACTTCTGAGATAAGGCTCTAAAATTTATCGAACTAAACACGCAATCCCATTTTTTTCCATTATTTTCTTATGTTCATTTAAATCTTCTGTATGAAGTTGTGGGATATCTTTTAATACATAATCTCGATTTAAAAATTTATACTTGTTTTCACCATATTGGTGGAAAGGTAAGAGTTCAATTTTACTAATACCCATTTCATGGAAATCATCGGCAAAATGTTGAGCATCTTCTAAGGAATCATTAAATGAAGGGATAATTGGAATACGTATAACAACGTTTTGATGATGATTAATGGCATATTGAATATTCTGCTTTACAATTTCATTACGACCACCTGTCCCACGTAAATGTGCTTGAGAGTCATAGTGTTTGTAATCCATGTAAATCATATCAACATGTTTAATAAATTCTTGAAATTTTTTGGGATTGCAAACACCGGTTGTTTCAACACAAGTATGTATTCCTCTTAACTGTAGAGCTTTTAACAGTTCAATTGCAAAATCAACTTGATATAATACCTCTCCTCCAGATAAAGTAACTCCACCACCAGACTCTTCGTAGAACATTACATCTTTAAGAACTTCTTCCATTATTTCCTCGACTGACATGTATTTTCCTACAGTTGTTGGTCGTTTTAGAGAATTGTCCCACATCTCTTCAGGTTTCTTTAATTGCGATTCCGGATTAGCGCACCAGAAACATTTTAATGGACATCCCTTAAAAAAGACAACTGAACGTATTCCAGGACCGTCATGGATACTAAATTTTTGAATATTAAAAATTAACCCTTTATCTTTCATATCGATCACTCCTCGTAATATATATTTAGAAGGTCATTTCACACCCTTCTGAGTA
>NZ_BCQX01000093.1 GCF_001552295.1 Globicatella sanguinis NBRC 15551
CGAAAATTATTCAATTTCCTACTTCTGGTCTACTCCCAACTGGGCGGAGGTAGGCAGACGAAGCGAAAGTCATTCGCTTTTCTACTTCTTGCCCACTCCCCAAAAAATTCTATTTGTTTAAGTCTTTTAGTGCTCTGCTCTTTATTCTGGTTTAAATCGATTCCAGTCAAATTCTGGAACTTTAAAGGGTTCAAATTCTGGGACTTGATTGCCCAAATTAGCTTGACGACTACGCTCTGTTTTGGCTTGATTAAATGATTCAATTTCTCTTTTTGCTTCTTGGACAGTCCGTACATTTTTCTTTTTCCAGTCTAGTAATATTCGATCAATATATTTTAAACTGATGGCTTGATTTAATACGGCTTGTTGCAGTGCCAAAATAATGACCTCATCATTAAATTGATCCATTTGTTTCCAATCGGCTATTTGCATTAATTCCAATTGGGTTAAACTACGACCAAACTCACCTTCAAATAATTGAATTAAAGATTTTTGCTCAGATTCATTTAAACCATCTTGTGATTCAGGTTCATCTTTTTTATAAAAACTTTCTAAAAACAAGTAAAGGGGTTCTAATGAAATAATATCCATTTGTTTTCCGTGATGATCCTTAATCATTTCAAATTGAATGTATTCCTTCGTTAATAATTCAGATAGAAATTCATAGGATTCATTTTCACTCCACCCTAAATTTGTTGATACCCGTTGTAAATAAGCTTCGCTTTGCAATTCAACTTGATGATCGATTAAATATAATAATAAAATAAAAGCCTGAGGACTTAAATCTAATTCTTTATAATGGGTGATAATTCCCTTAGGAATCAGTGACACACCTTCTTTAAAAAATTGTTGCAACATCGACATTTTCTTCACTCCATTTTGATAAAATAAGGAGTGAGCTTAAAGAAGAAACAAAATCATGTTCCTTCTTTGGCCCACTCCCCTAAGCTTGACTTGGGTTTGAAATTTCATTATATAACATTGAGTCTGAAGTAAATAGTCAATTGCTTATTACTTCATCTGCTCTTTAATGACTATCCTTTATTGCAGGTGTTTCGTTAATCTGAAATGCACCCTCATCTTGTAAAAATAAAATTGAAGGAAATTATGGATAAATACGGTTTAATAAGCGTGGGAATGCTGACGTTTCTCTAATATGTTCAATGCCGCTAATCCAAGCAACAGCACGTTCTAAACCAATACCGAATCCAGAATGTGGAACCGAACCATATTTTCTTAAATCTAAATACCAAGCATATGTATCAGAATCTAAACCAAAGTTTTTAATGTTTTCAGCTAAAACATCGTAATCAATCTCACGTTCTGAACCACCAATGATTTCTCCATAACCTTCTGGTGCAATCATATCAGCACATAAAACCGTACGAGGATCCTCAGGATTCACTTTCATGTAAAATGGTTTAATTGATTTTGGATAATTAACAATGAAAATTGGTTGCTCATATTGACTAGCAATAAATGTTTCATGTGGTGAACCAAAATCATCCCCCCAAGTAATATCATCAAAGCCATTTTTATTTAATAATTCAATGGCATCTGTATATGAAATACGAGGATAAGGCGTAATAGTATATTTACGTAATTGCTCAACATCACGGTCCAATGTTTTCAATGCTAATTGACAATTATCAATAACGCTTTGAACTAAATAAGCCACATATTTCTCTTGAACTTCTAAACTTTCTTCATGTTCTACAAAAGCCATTTCTGGTTCCATCATCCAAAACTCAATTAAATGACGGCGTGTTTTTGATTTTTCTGCGCGGAAGGTTGGTCCAAACGAGAATACTTTACCAAAAGCCATCGCTGCCGCTTCCATATATAATTGTCCACTTTGAGATAGAAAGGCATCGTCATCAAAATATTTAGTATGGAAAAGTTCTGTAGTCCCTTCCGGTGCTGAACCTGTTAAAATAGGCGGGTCAACTTTTACAAAACCATTTTCACTCATAAATTGATACGTCGCACGAATAATTTCATTTCTAATCGTTAAGATGGCATGTTGTTTAGATGAACGTAGCCATAAGTGACGATGGTCCATTAAGAAATCTGTACCATGTTCTTTAGGTGTGATTGGATAATCGTGGCTTTCACCTACTAGTTGAATATCTTTTACTAATAATTCATAGCCTAATGCTGAACGAGTATCTTCCTGAACAACTCCAGTTAAAATAATACTTGATTCTTGGCCTAATGATTTAGCTAATTCAAATACTTCTTCGCTCACGTCTGCCTTAACGACGATTCCTTGGAAATATGATGTACCGTCACGCAATTGTAAAAAGGCGATTTTACCACTACTTCTTTTGTTCGTCACCCAAGCGTTAATATGAACTTCTTGACCAACAAACTGAGCTGCTTGTATCATTGTTATTGTTTCCATATTGCCTCCTGAAATTTAAATATTTTCGATAGTTTGAATCCAAGTACCATCTTTTGCACTAATAATGTAATAAGTGATAGTACCATTATTATTTTTAATCGTTGCTTCCCAAATTGGCTCTTGATTAATTTGTGCTAATCTCATTTGCACAATTTTATCGGGTTGCATATCATACAAAACGATAGAAGTTGCTTCATCTTCTGTTATAATTTCGTCTTTAGTATAATAGTTGGTTTCGCCACCTTCTTGCGTAATAATTGCGTAATGTTGCTGTCCTCTATCGTCATTAAAATCGACTGCAAAATAAGTTTTATCAGTAGTACTCCAATAAAATTTATTAACATTCTCGACTTTAAAATCATATGATATTAATTTGACTGCTTCATCTTCCGCTCGATAAATACTATCTTGTGTACGCATAAAAAGAAGGACTAAACTGACTAAAATCGTTAATAAAACGAAAGTTAAAAATGAAATAAACTTCTTACTCATGCCTCGACCTCCTTTATGGTTTTCAACATTACTATTTTACCAGTTTTTTTAGTTTCTGTCAGTCCATAATTTCAAAATTTATCCAACGTTCAAAATATTCACGAACTTGACTGGAGTAATACTTAGTATAAATGCGTTCATCAAACAAATAAATTTGCGAATCAGGATAAAAATCATTCAATAATGATAAGGTTTGGCTAAAATCACCTAACATCCTAGCAATTAAGTAATAATCAAATAATTGGTTATTACTCCACCCTTTGAACTGTTTTATTTTTTTACTTAAAGGATGATTTTGACTGGTGAAAGGTAAAGTATGAATAAAAATATCAAATATAAAATCATAAGTGGGTAATTGTTTTAATTCTATTTTATGACGACTGATGATCATGATAGAAAGATCATTATCGTTAAAATTTCGAATCACTTTCCGACCACTGCCGGTGACGCCTTCAGCTAATAATTGATAAGGCTTGAAGGTGCCATCATGACTTAATAAATTATAAGTATACTCAACAGTTGCCCGATTAGGGCTAATAATCATTATCTTTTGTTGACATTGCTCCAAATTATCTTTTAAAAATGCTACTTGAGCTTTGGCAGCTTTTTCTTGAAAATAACTCATCGCTTCGAAATAATTCATTTCTATTTCATTTTCAGCATCAATCAGGTAACCAAAAGGGATTTTAATCAATTTTTTTTGATAATAAATATCAGGTAAATTAATTTTTTTTAATGATTCGAATAAGTTGTGATTTCCAAATATATTTTGCTTAGTTTCCAAATAATCCTGATCTAAAATTAGGACTTTATTAAAGGCATTTAATATAGTATTAACACCTAAATCAGATTGAAGATCATTATATTCTAACACTAAATGGAAAAAATTATGATTAAACTGAACCGATTTGATTAAAATATCGCCATTATTTAGAGATACCTTTAGCAGTGAATTAATGCCTTTCAAGGTCATCTCAAGATACTGCTTAAAGTCTAAATGAAATTCATTTGATAAAGCACGTAATTGCTCTAATTGTTGTTTAATCGCTGTTAATTGATTGATTAAATACTGATTCATTTCCTGTTCACACACAAGATATCGTTGAACTTGAACTTTTGAAAAACTAGTAAATTCCTTTTTAAATTCATCTAATAAGCTAATTAACAACGCATTGATTTGTTTTAAAGCTGATAGCATTGGTCCAGTTAACGGTTTTAAAGTTTCAGGTTGTTCATCCATTTGCATAATCGAGTCATAATAGTTTTGTAATTCAATAAAATGTTGACTGAGAGGTATTTCTAAACGATTGAACGCGTAAAGTTGATAGACGAATGCTCCCAAATCATCAATGTAAAGTTGGTAATGCCCTGTTTTTAAAATTGCTGAATTCAACAATCCTTTTAATTTGTATATTTGTTGATGGTTCACTAATAGATAAGGGGCCTGGGCCAATATCTTTAAATAGCGCTGGTAATAGGCATCATCATACCACATAAAATGGGATGGCACATGCTTCTCGAAAATCTGGTTAATGGCGATATCCGAATTTAATTCGTCTAATAAACCAGATTGTGTCACAAAACTCCATTGATAAACTCCCAATAACTGCAATAATTCATTTTGGTTAAGGTTCAAATGATGTAAATGATCAATTAACCAATTTAAAGCTGCTCGACTTAAAAATTCATTTTTATTTCTCAACGATAAACAATGAGGTAAATGATGTTGATAATATTCCACATCATTGGTCACAATAACAGTAGGTTCCGTTATTTGATGGACTAAGTGTCGTTTCGTATCAAGTGTTAATGGTGCTCGATTGGCTTTTACAATGACACGTTCATTAAGTTGAAATTGATTTAAAATCCATTTGGCTAATGGGTCTTCCTGCTTCGTCTCGATTTGACTCGCTTGTGAAACACGTAGAGTGTTATCTATTAGAATAAACTCACCTGGATTTTCAAAAAAGTACTGTTCATTATGTTTTAAAAAAGGACTTAAATCCACTAATTTTGCACTAGCATCACCCGGTAGTTGATAGAAAGCTTGAGCTAAATCACTTAATATTCTAGCTGTAACCAATGCGTCCATTTTCGCATCATGAGCATTAGGAAATTCAATCCCTAAATTCTGGGCCAATTCTGTCAAATTAAAACCAGTCGCACTAGGTAACATAATACGCGCAATCCATTCGCTATCTAATGCGTACTTACAATCAAAGGTTAAATGACTCGCTTCAAAAGATTTTTCAATAAAAGGCAAATCAAAAGCTAAATTATGTGCCACAAAAAGACAATCTTGTAATCTATTTAGCCATAAATTGGCCACCTTGGCAAATGTAGGTGCTTTATCTACCTCTTCTTGTTTAATACCCGTTAAGTTTTGTATATGAGTTGGTATCTCTCGTTCGGGATTAATTAGCATGGAATGTTCGCCAATAATTTGGCCATTTTCAATAATAATGGCCGCAATTTGAATCATGCGATCCCCTTCAGAAAAACTAGGACCAGTGGTCTCAATATCCACATAGGCAATTTTTTTGATTGTTTCCATGCTCTTCATCCTTACTCTATTTCATAATTTAAAGCAAAAGCTTTTAATGCTGCTTCTTCATTAGGTAGTTGTCTCATTACCACTTGGTATTCCATTTCTCTTAATAAATCTCCTAATTGGGCATTTCCTTTTTCTAAACCTAACCAGCCCATGACGGTCTTTCCATTAGCTACTAAATCGGATTTTTGATGAATTACTAATTGACTTTTCAGCTCTTTAGCAACAGGTTGATAATCAGGATTTAAGTGCTGTTGTCTGGCTTCGATGGGATTAATTAATGCCATTTTATAATGATAAACTTCCCAAAGGGTTAATGGACCTTGTTGTATTATTTTATCCAGTTCATATAAATCTTTGACATCTTGAATTAAATGATTGCTATGTGTCCATTTTCTTAAAAACTTATTAGCTTGTGTGACGGTTAACCCTAAGCCTTTGGCGAATAAAAACCAAGCAAAATTTTCTTCAATCATTAGCGACGATGGTATCTGTTCATTCATGTACTGCAAAGCCTTTTGACAATCTAAACCATCTAATAATGGTAAATGCTGACTAATCTGGGTATCAAATAATAGTAGTGCGTTATCTTTGAAATGACTTCCTTGAAAATATTTACTCAATTCAATTCTAACTCTTTCAACTGCTATTTTAGGTAATAAGTGGGCATATTGTTGAATGGCTTCAAAAGTTAAAGGTTCAATGGCAAAACCTAATTGGCTAGCAAAACGAATAGCGCGGATAATTCTGAGTGCATCTTCTTGAAATCGTTCCGCTGGCACTCCGACCGCCCGAATCAATTGCGCTTGAAGATCTTCTACACCATGATGATAATCAAATAATTGCCCTTCTGCATCAAAAGCTAAAGCGTTGATAGTAAAATCCCGCCTTAAAGTATCTTCTCTTAAATCTCGGACAAAATTTACGGTATCAGGATGTCTAAAATCAGAATAATTTCCTTCAGTTCGAAAAGTAGTAATTTCATAAGGAATATGTTTTTCTACTACAATAATCGTGCCGTGTTCTTTTCCCACATCAATTGTATTGTAAAAAATCCCTTCAATTTCATGTGGTAAAGCACTACTAGCAATATCAATATCATGAATCGTTTTACCCAATAATGTATCGCGGACACATCCACCAACAAAATAAGCCTCATAACCATGAGACTCAATTCGCTTTAATATCGGTTGAGCTTCCAGAAACAAAGGATCTGTTAATTCTATTTTCATTTACTCACCCTTTGCTTTCTCGATTAATTGTAAATAATATTCAACCTGCTCGTAATTATGCTTACTTAATCCTTCATCAATTTTTTGGCGCCAAATCTTCATTTGAACATCCAGAGTTAATTGTTCTAAAAATACATCCGTATTCTCTTCAATTTTTTCATCTTTAGGTAGATACGGATTTTCTTCGAAGATATCAAACTCATATAACACTGCATAAACATTCGGGATATCAATTTCAAGATAAAATTGATCACGATTAACTTGATAATTTAAGCGAAAATCATGAAAAGCTTGTTCACATAAAGTATATTTTCGAAAATCTTTATAATAAACAAAGGGTTGATTGCTTTTAGTATGATATGAAATGTAAATACCTCTTGGAGTATAATGACTCTGCTCAGTAAACGTAATGTACTGAATACAATTGGGTTCGGTCATTAAAAAATATAAAAATTGATTAACCACCGGATTTTGGTGCTTAAAATGTTTAATGAGCCAGTCTAAAAATTGCCTCTTTCTTTGATTGCGGTTAACCATCATTTTATCCCTCCTACTCAATTGTTAATTGTCTTAATTCCGGTATATCATAAAGCGTGTTTTGGTATTGTGTCTTTAAGGGGGCTGCTAATTCTTTTTCATTGAACTTAAGATACAGTTGGGCTAATTCATAAACCAACGTCGGTATATTTAAAGCTAATTCAATGGCATCTAAATAATACGCTTCAGCCTCAACAAAATTATTGGATAATTCAAAATATTTAGCATAAGCATAACTTAAAGATGCAGGTTCTTCAATCTCTTCAGCCATCATATCAGCAAATGCTTCTAGTGGTTCTGCTTGATTCATTTTAACATAATAATGGGTAATCAGTTGAATATATTGGAATTGTTCACTATTATCTTCTAATAATAAAGTATAATCAATCAACTTTTCGATTAATGAATCGCTTAATAAATCCATTTGTGCTGCTAACAGGCTCATTTCACCAATTAATTCATGTCCGATAGGAATATTGCGTTCTAGCCATTCTAAAAGCTTCTTAGCAGCTGTTGCGTCTTGTTGGATGACAGCAATTTGTAATTGAAGAAAAATACTATCTAAATTGTCCTTATCCAGTTCAAATGATTGCTTAGCAAATGCAAGTGCTTGTTCATAATCCTCAACAACAAAGGAAGCTTTGGCAATTTGCAACCATTCTGTAGCAGTTTCAAATTCGGGTAATTGCTTGTTTGCTATCAAATTGGATAATTGCTCAGGATCAATGAATTCACTGTCTATCATCGTATTAATTAACAATGAACGTGCAGAATTAGCCCATTGACTTTTCGGAAAGTAATCCAAAATAACATTCAAAAATTCTTTAGCTTTTATAAAATCATTTTCTTTTAAGTAAAACTGAGCTTGGTAATAATACAATGTCGCAGATTGGGGATTTTCCTTTAATAATTGATCGAGCAACATTTTTTGCTGACGTGTATCCCCTCGTTTGCCCGCAATATGAGCTTGTAAAAGGCGCATTTTTTCTGTCATCGTAAAATGGGATAGTTTGTCTATCCACTCAGCCGCTTGCTCAATTTGATCTAACTCATAAGCTTGTTGTGCTAATAAAAAGCCAATTTCAACATCCGGTTTTATATTCCACAATTCATTTAATAAAGCGATTTTCAAGTCAAGATAACCACTACGTCCAAATAACTGAGCTAATTCAGTCAATTCTAAGTAAGTGTCATTTTCTTCAACAGCTAATTGCAAATAATATTCTAATTCTTGAATTAAGCTATAACCATTCGCAACTGTTTGATATTCTTTAAATAATTCCTGGGCAAGAGACATATTGATTCTCCTTTTTAATTCTCAAAACTCTATTGTATTATATCATGTTTTAAAACAAAATAACATTTTGGCTCTTATAAAGCTTAAATTATTTGCTAGGGGACCAATGGACAGAGTTGACTGGCAATCAGCCGATCTCACATAGCATTGACCTATTAGCATGATGTTAGTCGCTTCAAACCAACAAAGCCCATTCAACTTTATCATCGATCATTCTATACAAAAAAAGACAGAAAGGAAAAATTAATCTTTCCATTTTCTGTCCATTTTATCTTAATAAAATTTAAAATTATTTAACTGCGTCTTTTAATGCTTTACCAGCTTTGAATCCTGGAACTTTAGAAGCAGCGATTTCAATTTCTTCACCTGTTTGAGGGTTACGACCTTTACGAGCTGCACGTTCGCGAACTTCAAATGTACCGAAGCCGATTAATTGAACTTTTTCACCTGCAGATAATTCTTCTTGAATTGTTTCGAATAATGCTTCTACAGTTGCTGTTACATCTTTCTTAGTTAAGTTAGTTTTAGCTACTACTTTTTCTACTAATTCTGCTTTATTTGCCATTAGTAAATTCCTCCTTATTTTTTACTCTTTATGAGTATTACATCGAAATAAATTTCAATAGTTATTTCTATATCAGAATAGCACATCTTTATGATGAATTCAATAAAAAGACTACTATTCGATAGTGTCAAATT